>CAIWFB010000282.1 GCA_903911825.1 uncultured Verrucomicrobia subdivision 3 bacterium | reverse complement strand
GCGATAGCTGCCAAGAGGCCGATGATCGCGACAACGATCATGATTTCTACCAGGGTGAAGCCCGCCTTACGGATGTTTTTGGTCTGTTTCATTTTAGTTTTCTTTCTTGTTGGTTTTACAGTGGAGCAAAACTGCTGGCTACTTCATCGCCCGCAGCTCCGCAACGTTGTTGACCCAGTCAGCAAACTTAATGCCAACCTAGAATTCTTTATCAAGGTCAGCTAGACCATCAATTACAGAAGAATAAGAGTCTGTTTTTGTTTGATTCACTAGTGACCTAAGAAAATGAGACAGTCGGATGGACGGTGAGACGTTATTTAACCATTTGGTTACTTCTGGCCTTGCGGGTAATTGGATTAAACAGACTTTTAGCGGGAAGGGTTACTCGCGCCGAGAACCTAACTTATCGGCGGCAACGGCGGCGAGAATCACGAAGCCTTTCACCACCTGTTGCCAGAAAGGTGAGACATCGAGGAGGAATAGGCCGTTATTTAGCACGCCGATGATGAGGCAGCCAATCACCGTGCCGAGAATGGAACCGCGACCACCGCTAAGCGACGTGCCGCCGATCACCACCGCTGCGATGCAATCCAGTTCGTAGCCGAGACCAGCTTTGGGATCCGCCGCATCGAGGCGCGCGGTGACAATCAATCCGGCCACCGCTGCGAGCGCGCCGCCGAGGGCATAGACCCAGATTTTCACGCGATCCACATTGATGCCGGAAAACGCCGTGGCTTTCTCGCTGCCGCCCACCGCGTAGAGGTAGCGCCCCAGCACCGTGCGCCGGGAAATGAAATAGAACAGTGCCACCAACCCGCCGGAAATCCACACCGCCATCGGCACGCCCAAGAAAATTCCCGCGCCGATGAAACCAAAGGTCCCGCCTAGACTCGTGATGGGAAAGCCACCTGTCCACAGCATCGTAAGTCCGCGCGCGATGCTCAACATCCCAAGCGTAGCGACGAACGGCGGCAGCTTGAAGCGCGTGATGGCAAAACCATTGAACCAGCCCAGCGCAAAGCCGGTAAAAATTCCCGCTGCCACCGCGCCGAAGGGAGTGAATTGCAACGCGACGCCAAAAACTTTCAGCATCAGCCCGTTTTTCAAAAGCCCAGCCGCCACTGCGCCCGCTAGCGCGAGTATCGCGCCGACCGAAAGATCAATTCCGCCCGTCAAAATGATCAGCGTCATGCCGATGGAGAGGCAGAGGTTCACCGAGATTTGCAGCAGGATGTTCCGCTGATTCGCGATGGTTAGAAATTTATCTGAAAGCAGCGACAGGGCCACGACCATCACGACCAGCGCGATGAGCGGCTGCAATTTTTTGAAAAGTTCCTTCGTGTTCATTCGGCCTTCGTCTGGATCGGAATCACTTTCAACGGTTTCAAATCAGTAGCTTCGTCGCCCACCTCCGCGCAGCCGACGAAAGAAATTTTGCCGCCAACCTTTGCTTGCTCGCGCAACTTGGTCTGCACCGTGGACTCCACGATGTGATTGAGCGCTGCCGAAATATCGTTGAAATCCTGCGAGTTGGGGTAGCTGTTGGCGTTGATCAAACCCGTGCCATCGCGCAAGGCATTGCCAAAAAGCAATCCGGCTTGCAGCGCCACCTCTGCGTTTGTGGTGCCCGCCGTCACAGCTAGAATGACTTCGTCGTCCGACACCGAAAGGATTTTCCCTTCTCCGCGCAGGAAATAATAATAGCCCTCGCTCAGGCCGATGCTGTGGGCGAATTTTTGTTTTGCGTCTGCGGGATTAGTTTCGATCGCAGCGATCAATTCGTCTGCTTTGACCGCCCCTGCGAGTGCGGGTAACAATTTTTCGGTCCAGAAGGTCTCCGCAAATTGAGTCGGGTTAAAAGTCGCCGCCGCTTTTTCGGCTTTGGCTTGCTTCAACGTCACCACATGAAATAGCGGGAACGCCCAACAAATGCCGGCGGCGACCACAATGGCGATGACCCAACGAACGGCGCGCATGGATTATTTCTTCCCGTAGTCGCCGTATTTGCTGACGTTTTCTTTGGTGACCAATTCCACCGGCACCGGAATCTTTTGGGCGAAGTCACGTTTACCTTTGATGTATTGGTCGGCGAATTCAGCGGATTGCTGCGCCATCCGTTTCGGGAACTGCATGCCGGTGGCCACGATTTTTCCGTCCGCGATGGATTTCACCACGTCGTCTGCGCCGTCGAAGCCGAAGACTTTTACCTGACTATCTTTGCCCGCTGCGACCAACGCCTGATATGCGCCCATCGCCATCGAATCATTGCCGCAGAAGACAGCCTTGATGTTGGGATGCGCCTGCAACATTGATTCCATCACTTCCAGACCTTTGGCGCGATCGAACTCACCGCTTTGTTGCGCGACCATCTTCAAGCTGGGATAGCGATCCACCACGCTGTGAAATCCTTTCGAGCGATTCCACGTGTTATTGTCGCCGACGAGCCCGAGCAACTCGGCATATTCACCTTCTTTGCCTACCGTCTTCACGAAATACTGCCCCAGCTTAACGCAGCCAGAGTAACTATCAGAAAGCATCTGCGCCGTGGCGGCATTGGTGGAATTGATCTCGCGGTCAATACAGAACACCGGAATGCCCGCTGCCTTGGCTTTCTCCACGTTGGCGATGGAGCCGTTCGCGTCAGTCGGATTGAACAGCACAGCTTTATATCCGCCAGCGATGAGGTTTTCGAAATGCGCGGCTTCTTTCGCCGTGTCGTTTTGCGAATCAAAGATCGTCGCGTCATAACCGAGTTCAATGGCGCGCGCCTTGGCTGTTTCGCCCAGCACCACGAACCACGGATTGTTGAGCGTTGAGACGACGACGGCGATTTTTTGTTTCGCTGCATCAGCGGCGGTCGTCGTTTGGGGGAACAGCATCGTCGCCAGTGTGAACACGGCGGCGAACATCAGTTTAAGCCAGTTGGTTTTCATGATCTAATTTCGTGTGGTTCATGTTTTTACGTGGTTCAACTACAAAACTCGTTTCACTGCGTTCCGCCAGCCTGCATGCCAGTGATTTACTTCAGCGGCTGACATCTTGGGATGGAAAGTGGTTTGTGGTCGCGGGAGTTTCTCCAGATCGCGGAGTGACTTGCAAAGACCCAAGCCGAGCAAGCCGTTCATCGCCGCGCCCCAGGCGGAGGATTCGGCGACTTCGGCGACCTTGATTTCGGTGCGCGTCAGGTCAGCTGTGAACTGCATCAAGAACTTGTTCCGCGTCGGGCCGCCGTCGGCGTGCAGGCGCTGAAGTTTCACCTTCGCGTCGGCGCGCATCATGTCGAGCACGTCACGAATCTGGTAGCTGATGGCTTCCTGTGCGGCGCGAACGACGTGGGATTTGTTGGTGTGCGCCGTCATCCCGACAATTGCCGCCCGTGCTCCCGGCGACCAATACGGCGCGCTCAAGCCCGCAAATGCAGGGACAAGATACACGCCACCGTTGTCTTTCACGCTCAACGCCAGCTTCTCAACATCGCTGGCACTCTGGATAAGACCAAGCTGGTTCTTCAACCACTCAATCGTCGCCGCCGAGAAGTTGATGATGCCTTCAAAAGCGTAAATGGGTTTGCCTTGGTAAACCCAGGCGAGTGCGGTGATTGCACCTTTCTGCGAGACGCGTAGTTTGTCGCCGATGTTGAGCAACACGCTCGTGCCCGTGCCGAACGTGGCCTTGGCTGTGCCCGGCTGATAGCAGCGTTGCGCAAACAGCGACGCTTGCGAGTCACCCATCACGCCGATTATGGGAACAGTCTTTGGCAAAAGTCCGTTGACGCTGGTCATGCCGTAGCTTGCCGCGCTTTCGCGCACTTTGGGTAACGCGCTCATTGGGACTTTGAACAGCTTGCAGAGTTCGGCATCCCACTTGAGCTTGCCGATGTCGAACAACAGCGTGCGGCTGGCGTTGGTGAAATCAGTAGCAAACACCTTTCCGCCCGTGAGCCGGTGAATCAGATACGCGTCGATCGTGCCGATGACCGCTTCACCGCGCTTGAGCTTGGCGGCGATAGCCGGCTTATGCTCGATGAGCCAGCGAACTTTGGACGCCGAGAAGTAGGTGTCGATCTTGAGGCCGGTCTTCTTCAGCACGCTCGGACCGTAACCCTTTTTGGTGAGCGCACCACAGATGGCGTCGCCACGACGATCCTGCCAGACCAGCGCGTGGTGCAACGGCTCGCCCGTCTTGCGGTCAAAAACCAGCACTGTCTCGCGCTGGTTGGTGATGCTCAGGGCGGAAAGTTTTTTCAGCTTGGCGCGGTTGCGTTCTACGATCACGCGGATGACTGCCAAAACATTTTTCCAGATTTCCTCCGCGTCATGTTCCACCCAGCCCGGTTGTGGGTAGATCTGCCGGTGATTGCGCGAGGCCTTGTCCAGCACCTTGCCGCGCGCGTTAAACAGAACGGCTTTCGTAGCAGAAGTGCTTTGATCAATGGCAAGGATCAGGCTCATGCTATTTCAGCAAGTTGGTTGCTGTCTCGCTCAAACCTTCCATGCTGATGCCGTAGTGCCGGAAGATGTCTGCTTGCGCGCCAGGAACAGTCTCTTCGTCGGGGATGCCAACGATGCGGAAGTGTTTGCACACTCCGGCTTGCAAGAGCGTGGACGCCACGGCTTCACCCAGACCACCGTTCACCATGTGTTCTTCCACCGTGATGACGGCTTTACATTCGCGACCCGCTTTCAGGATGGCTTCCGTGTCGAGCTGCTTCACGGTGTGAACTGACAACACGCGGGCTTGGATGCCCTTCTCGGCAAGGTGAGCCGCAGCAAGGACGGCGTGAACCACCGTTTCGCCGTTGGCGATGAAGGCCACGTCGTTGCCTTCGCGCAGAGTGATGCCCTTGCCGGTTTCAAATCTGGTTTCCGGATTGTGCAAATTGAACATCGCCGCTTTGCCGAAGCGGACGAAGACAGGCTTCGTCGCCTTGGCTGCAAAGAGGATTGCCTGGCGCGATTCAAAATTATCTGCCGGAACGATGATGGTGAGGTTGTTAATCGCCCGCAGGACGGCGAGGTCGTGCAGCGAGTGATGTGTCGTGCCGAGCGCGCCGTAGCTTGTGCCCGAACTGATGCCGACGAGCACCGCTGGGACATCCGAATAACAAACGTCGTTCTTGATCTGTTCCAGTGAACGGGCAGTGAGGAAGCAGCTTGGCGACACACCAAACGCTTTCTTGCCGCACGCCGCTAAACCGGCGGTGATGCCGACGAGATTCTGCTCGGCGATGCCGACTTCGACAATTTGTTTAGGCAAGGCCTTGCCGAACGGCGCAAGCTTGCCCGAGCCGCGCGAGTCGCTGGTGACGGCGATGATGTTCGGATTCGCTTTAGCCAATTCTTCGAGCGTTGTGGCAAACTCCTCAAGGTTGGCGCGGCCCATTTTAAGGCCGAGCTTCTCCGCCATTGCCTTCGCGGCGGGCGTGAACATGGATGGTGCCGGTGCGCTCATGCGGCCTCCTTCAGTTTGGCTTCAGCCAAATCAAGTTCGCTCAACGCTTGTTTCAACTCCGCGTCACTGGGCACGCCGTGATGCCACTTCGCCACGTTTTCCATGAAGCTTACGCCTTTGCCTTTCGTCGTGTTCGCGATGATGCACGTGGGCTTACCCATTTCAGGAGGCTGGCTCAATGCCTCCGTGAGCGCGGCGTAGTCGTGACCGTTCACCATTTTCACGGCCCAGCCGAACGCGCGCCATTTTTCGTCGAGCGGTTCGTTGCTCATCACGTCGCGCGTGTGACCGCTGATCTGGAGCGTGTTGTGGTCAATGATGGCGGTGAGATTATCAAGGTCGTAATGTGCGGCGGCGAGGCCGGCCTCCCAGTTTGAGCCTTCAGCGAGTTCGCCGTCGCCGAGCAGGGTGAACACGCGATAGTTGGCGGAATCCATTTTGCCTGCGAGCGCCATGCCGATGCAGATGGGCAGGCCGTGACCGAGCGCGCCGGTGTTCATCTCCACGCCGGGAATGTGCCGCGTCGGATGGCCGACGTAGTGCGACTGGTAATGGCAGACGGTTTCCAAGTCCGACGCGGGAAAAAATCCACGGTCGGCGAGGACGGCATAAAGCGCCTCGACACAATGACCCTTGCTCTGCACATAACGATCGCGCTGCGGACTGCCGAAAGTTTCCGGCGAGACGTTGAGCACTCGGTTGTAGAGCACGTTCAAAATGTCCATGCAGGACAATCCGCCGCCGGTATGACCTGCGCCGGCATTGGAGATGAGCCGCAACATTGCGCGGCGTAAAGCGACGGCTTTGAGTTGGAGTTCGCGGTCAGTCATTGGTTAGTGATTCACGGTTCTTTCGAAAATAATCCGCTGTTTTGCGGCAAAGCCGTTCCGTGGTTTCGGGATCAACGTATTTTGTAAAATGAAATTCGCGCGCGTTAATTTTGTTTTCAGTTTCTTCATTGAACGAAACATATTCAACATTCGGATCAAAAGGATCGCGCCCAATCGTTTTGCCATACTCGCGACAGATGGCGATGCACGCCCACAATTCTTGGGCGAACTCCGGCTCGTCAATCGCGTCCATCAATTCGGCCGCCGGCACGATTGACCAGCGCCCATTGCCGGCGAAAGTGAGAAAACCATTTGTCAGGCAATTGTCGATAAAATCTCCAAGTGACAGCACTCTCTGTTCCATCGGCAGCGCGGCGCGATGCTCGTCTTTCCAAATCGTAGCGCACAAAGCCCAATAAACGTTTTCGGCAGTTTCCATTTTCACAAAATCGTCACTTGTGATGCTGCACTTCCCAGTCGAAATAATTTCCAAACGCCTCCGCCAAAATTTCCGCGCTGCGCGAAACGGTCATCACGACGTGATGCTCAAAGCCCTGCTGGCAGACGTGGCGCAAAACGTTTTGCAGGTTCGGCACGTGCGCGACGGCGCGGTTGCCAAAGGTGTCGAGCGCGTCATTCGTGAGTTCGCCTTCCCCGACGTAGCAGCGGATTTTGCCCTCGGCATCGGCGGTGGTGATGCGGCCATACGTCAACGGCCCGGCGGGCGTGCGGCCGTCGAGCGCGCCATAAGTATTTTCCACGCCGAGAATGCTGCCGAGAATCGGCGCGGTGGAAATCTTGATGTCGGGCAAAAATGATTTCGCCCAATTGCCGCAATGGAACAGCACGCACTTGTTGTCGTCGTCCGCGTAATTATTGTTCCAGTCCACCAGCGCGGCGGGCGTGCCGCCAGCGAGCTGCATCGCATACATCGTGAGCACGCCAGTGACATCCACTTCGCAGGCGCTGGGCATGAATTTCTCGCTCATCATGCTCATCAACGTGCAGACGTTGCAGCCGTAATTTTCCTGCACGCTCGTCCAGCATTGGATCGCCGTGGCGTCGAGATGATTCGCGTCCATCCAGTCAGTGAGCGTCACGCCCATCTTGGCCATCTGCAATAATTTTTCAGAAGGCACACCGGGCGCGGGCGCGTAACCGCGAATCTCCGCGAGCTTGGCAACCACGGCTGCCGCATTCGCATCGAGCTTGTTCGCCTTCCCGATGATTTCCGAAAGATCAACCGTCGTGACGCTGATGCCGTGGCGTTCGAGAATTTTTTCCGAGTAACGGACCGTATTGAACGCGCCCGGCCTTGCGCCCACCGCCCCAAGCCTCACGCCGCGCACGCCGTTCACCACGCGGCAGACGCCGAGAAATTTTTGCAGGTCCACCTCGAAGCTGGCCGAGGTCGGAAGTGAAACGTGTTTGCTCGTGAGCGAAAACTTGATGCCCGCCTGCACTAGATTGTTCGTTACGGAAATCTTACCGCAGAACGCATCGCGACGGCGGGCAGGGGAAAGTTGATTGAGATCGTCCGGGTAGCCTTGGATCAGGACGGGCACGTTGAGTCGCGCCATTTTAAGCGTGTCCGCCACGCCTTTCTCGTCGCCGAAGTTCGGCAATATGACAAGCACACCATCAATTTCAGCGGCGTGCTTTTTGAACAAGTCGGCGCACTTGCGCGCATCGTTGTGGGTCTCGACGCCGCCCAACTTGGAGTCGTTTTCGCCTAACTGAATCGGCTTGATGCCGAACTTAGTGAAAATCTTCGCCATGTCCGCGCGGGCTTCGGTGACGAGTTGGTCGGGAAAGAAATCACGGTTGCCATAAATGACGCCCAGCGTCGGAGGCTTCAATTTGAAGTTATTCATATTCGGGGAATTGGATGCCCAAGCAAATTGCTTCGGCGACTCGGATGCAAGCGGTTTCTTTGCGGGAGGAACTGTTTGGCATTATCCTCAAATAGTTTGGCGTTTCCAATATGACCGGAAACGGCTAAATGAGGTAAATGTATAGTTCCCAAATAAACCGCATGCGCTTGAACCCTGTTAAGGCTCGACCGACTTGGCTCGCCGTCATTTTGACGACGACGGCCATTTCGGCTGCTTTAGCGACGGAAAATCCAGCCGCGACCAACCAAATCATTTCCGTTCGCGCCGCCGGTTTTCAATTTGGTGAAGCGTCGGTGGTAGTGGCTGGAACGAACCGGTTTGAATTAGCGCTGGCGGCTGATTACGTCGCGTGGCCCTTCAATCAAACGGCGGTGAAGCAAAGTTCCGCGCCTGCTTTGCTTGGCCCTGATGCTCGCAAACCTTATTTCACCGTGCGCTTCGCTCTGCCCGTGCCGCCGGAGAATGACACAAATTTAACCGGGGCCATCGCTGGTTTAGATGCCAAGGTGCTCGCGCATAATCATTCGCCCGGCTTTGAGATTTTGCCGAATGGCGATGCGCTCGCCGTTTATTTCACGGCGGCAACGTCGCGGGGCGCCAGCGAGAGCACCAACACGACGTGCTTCGTGCAAGCGCGTTTGCGCTACGGCTCGGAGCAATGGGACTTGCCGGAATTATTTTTTGATTTCGAGAAGTTCAACGAGCAGTCCGGTTTGCTGTGGAACGATGCGGGAACGATTCGCTTCTTCGGTGGCGGACGGGGCGCTTCCGCGCTGCTGCCGTTCAAAATGGCGACTTCCACCAACAACGGAGTGACGTGGACACTTGCGTTGCCGCAACTCGATCAGCCCGCGCAGAATTTTGCGCCGCAGCCGATCAACAGCGCTTTTCGTGGTGCCGATGGCGCGCAGTATTTCGCCATGGACGCGGAGAAGGATGAAAGTTTTCTCTGGCGCAGCGCGGATGGCCTTCACTGGCAGGACACCGGCGGCCGAACGGGCGCGCGACATTCCACCATCGTTCCGCTGAATGACCACGGTTGGTTATTATCGTTGGGCGGCAAAAATAATTCCGTCAACGGCTGGACACCGCAAAATATTTCCACCAACAACGGCGTGACGTGGAGCAGCAACACCGCCTCCGCGTTTCCCGCGCTCGGCGGAAATCAACGTCCCAGTCTCATCCGCTTGGCGAACGGTCACCTTTTTTACGCCAGTGATTCTTACATCCGCAAATCCGGCAAGTCGCCTGACGGTTGGATGTTGGGGCAAGGCGCCTTCGTCGCCATCTCCACGAACAACGGCGCGGATTGGCACCTCAAGAATTTGCCCGTCACGTTGCCGCACCACGAAGACCGGCATTTTGGCACGCTTGGCTACGTTACTGCCCGACAGGCTCCTAATGGTGTGATTCACGTTCTATCCACGATGACGCAGCCGTGTTTGCACTATGAACTGAACGAGGCGTGGGTGTTTTCTGATGCGGGCAAAGTGGCGGTGGAAAACTCTGGCGGCAAAATCAAAAAATTCTCCGAGCAATATCCGAATGCAAAGATGCGTTCCCAATGGAACGCGCGGATTTGCCCGAATGGTCGCTATCTGCTCGATGGCAAAGAAACTGATTATTACGACAACGGCGCAAAGCAGCACGAAGTCACCTACGACAACGGCCGCAAGACGGGTAAAGAAATGTTCTGGTTGGTAGACGGTAAAAAATTATGGACTTGGTCGCATGATTTAAAGAAACACCGCAGCGTCTGGACGCAATTCTGGCCGAATGGCAATCCGCGCGTTCAATCCGCTTGGAATACCCAACCGCAGGCGCGTGATTTGGCGCACAGTTTTTTTGGACTCGTGGCCGACGGTCCGGTGAAACAGTGGGACGAGGACGGCTCGCTGAAATTTTCCGGTAACTTTTCCAACGGCTTGCTTCTAGAGAAAGGGCAGCGCTGATATGAATTCTCTTCGCACACCGGATTTGGTGGTCATCGCGATTTATTTCATCGCCGTGGCGGCGATCGGTCTGCGCTTTGCGCGTCGCCAGACCACGACGGAAACTTACTTTGTCGCCAACCGCACGATTCCCCATTGGGCGATGGGGCTTTCCATTTTCGCGACGATCATCAGCAGCATCACCTTCGTGGCTTATCCCGGTGCGGCTTACAAAGGCAATTGGAACCAGCTCGTGCCCGGCTTCATGGCCGTCGGCGTGTTGCTGGTCGTGGGCACAGTCTTGGTTGCATTCTTCCGGCACGCCGTGGGAATGAGCGCGTATGAATATTTTGAAAAGCGTTTCGGCTACGGCGCACGAGCCTATTCCGCGCTGGCATTTACGGCGGGACATTTTTCCAAGATGGGTTTCGTCCTCTTCACCATCACCACGGCCATCTGCGGAATGACGGGCTGGGACAAATATCACGTCATCGTCGGCGTCGGCATCATCACCATCATCTACACGCTGCTCGGCGGACTGGAAGCGGTCATCTGGACCGAAGTGCTGCAAGGCATCGTGAAAATTCTCGGCGTGATCGTGGTGCTCGGCGTGCTGTTTTCCATCATGCCCGGCGGTGCGGATGCGGCCTTCAAGCTTGCGAACGAAAAACAAAAGATGAGCCTCGGCAGTTTTGATTTCGATCTCACCGCGAACGGAAATTTCTGGGTGATGATCCTCTACGGCGCGTTTTTCTATCTGCAAAAATACGCCGCCGACCAGACGCTCGTGCAGCGCTACCTCGTCGCCAAGAACGATAAGGATGCATTAAAAGGCGTCGCGTTCGGTGCGTTGCTATGCGTGCCCGCGTGGGCAGCCTTTATGCTTGTAGGCACTTTATTGTGGGCCTATTACCAATTGAGCGGAGAAGTTTTGCCCGCGCAACTGTTAGATGAAAAAGGCAAGGTCATTGCCGATCGCGTGTTCCCATATTTTCTCACGACAAAAATTCCCGTTGGCCTCGCTGGTGTGTTCATGGCTGCGCTGATGTCCGCCGCAATGTCCACGATGTCGTCTGACTTGAACTGCCTCTCCGCCGTTGGCGTGGAAGATTATTACCGCAAGCTGCGCCCGAATTCGACCGACAAGCAACGCCTCTTCATCGGCAAGATCATCGTCGCCGTCAGCGGCGTGCTCGCCGTCGGCATCGGCATCTTCATCGCCCGGCGTGGTGAAAGCGCCCTCGCCCTTTATTACGCAGCCACGGCAATTGTCTCGGCCGGACTCGCGGGAATGTTTCTGCTGGCGTTCCTCTCTCGCCGCGCGAACAAACAAGGTCTGTGGATCGGCATCCTCGCCGCCCTTATCTTCACCGCATGGGCCACGCTCACCGGCGGCAAATATAAGATGCTCGATCTGCCGTGGAATTACACATGGCCTGACGTGATGCTCGGCGTCATCGCGCACGTCATCGTGCTCGTCGTCGGCTGGCTCGCAAGCTTCGGTTTCCCCGCGCCGCACGGCGACACTCGCGCCATGACGCTTTGGGGTTGGCTCGAAAAACGCAAGACCTTGAAAGAGGTGAATGCATGAGCATCGTCACGCTTCAACAACCGCCGCGCATCGTTTTCGGAAACGGCTGCGCGCCGCAGTCCGTCGAGTTCCTCGCGCAACGCTGTGCCAAGCGTGTGCTGCTGGTCACGAGCAAATCCGTGCGCCCGCAGATTGAATCGCTCGTTGATGCGCTGAAAAAAGCCGGCTTGGAAATCGTCGAAAGCAAATTCATACCCGCCGAGCCGACGCTGAATTTTTTTGAAGCGACGCTCGCCGAAGTTCGCGCGGCGAAAGTGGATTCTGTTCTCGCCATCGGTGGCGGCAGCGTGATTGACGTCGCCAAACTCTTCGCCGCGCTGTCAGAAAGTTCGCAGAAGATTTCCGAAGTCTTCGGCATCAATCTGCTCACTTCACGCAAACTCACGCTCGTCTGCTTGCCGACGACCGCTGGCACTGGCGCAGAAGTTTCGCCAAACGCCATCTTGCTCGATGAAGCGAGTGAGCTGAAGAAGGGCGTCGTCAGTCCATATCTCGTCGCGGATGCGGCGTTCGTGGATCCGTTGCTCACGGTGAATGTTCCCGCCGACATCACCGCTGCGACTGGCCTCGACGCGCTCACGCATTGCATCGAAGCCTATGCAAACAAGTTTGCGCATCCCATCGTGGACAACTACGCGCTGCGCGGCATTGAACTCATCTCGAAAAACCTAGTCACCGCTGTTCGTGACGGGAAAAATCTGGAAGCCCGCGCCGCGCTCGCGCTCGGCAGTCTTTACGGCGGGCTTTGCCTCGGACCGGTGAACACTGCTGCTGTTCACGCGCTGGCGTATCCGCTCGGTGGAAAATTTCGCATCGCCCACGGGGTCTCGAACGCGCTGCTGTTGCCGCATGTCTTGCGTTTCAATTTCAGTGCCGCGCCCGAGCGGCACGCAGAGATTTCCGCCGCGCTCGGCGTGGCGCGCAATGGCTCTGCGCTGACCACAGCGGAAAACGGCGTGGAATTTTTATCCCAACTTTCCCGCGACTGTGGCGTGCCGCAAAAACTTTCCGCACTGAACATTCCGCGCGCTGCCATTCCCGAAATGGCCAAAGCCGCGCTCACGGTGCAGCGGTTGCTGAAAAATAATTTACGCCCGGTTACCGAGGCGGGCGCTGTGCAAATCTACACGGCAGCTTATTAAAATTTTAAAATGAAAAATGGTCTGAAATATCACGGAGCGGTAGTGCCACTCGTCACGCCGTTCACCGCGCAGGGCGGGTTGGATATCCCCGCACTGAACCGACTGGTGGACTCGCAGATCGCGGGCGGCGTGGCGGGCATCTTTGTGCTCGGCACCACCGGCGAAGGCGTTTTTGTGCCGCGCGAATTGCGCCGCGAACTCGTCCGGCAAACCGTCAGCCGCGTCAACAAAAGAACCAAAGTGTTCGCCGGCTTGGGAGATGTTCGGAATGCGGATGTTGCTGAAGCGAATGATTATTTACATCTTGGCGTGGATGCCGTGGTGGCGCATCCGCCCATCGCGGAAAAACTCGCCCCGGAACAGTTGTTGAATTGGTATCAAACCTTGCTCGGCAAATTAGAAGGTCCCTTGCTCCTCTATAATATGCCTTCGACCACGGGTGTTTCGATCCCGTTGGACGCCGTGGAAAAATTGCTCGGCCATCCGAAGCTCGCGGGCCTGAAAGATTCGGAAAACAATCCGAAGCGGCTGGAAGAAACTATGCAGCGTTTCGGTGGCAAAAAGGATTTTGCCATCTTCGTCGGTGTCGGTGCGTTGATGGAACTGGGTTTAAAACTGGGCGCGGACGGGATTGTTCCCAGCGTCGGCAATCTGATTCCTGAGGTTTGTCAGCAACTTTGTCTGGCGGCGCAAAAAGCGGATTGGGGCGTGGCCGAAAGTCTCTCGGCACGCATGAGCGCCGTGGCGGCGGTTTACCAAAAAGGCCGCACGCTGAACGAATCGCTCGCCGCGCTTAAAGCCGCCGTTTCCTGCCGCGGGTTGTGCGCACCGGATGTGTTGCCGCCGTTGAAATCACTGCCGCCGGTCGAGGTGGACAAAATTCGCGGCCAGATGGAGCAACTGCATTTACTGAACGGAAAATCATGAGCGCAAAGCCAATCCTTGGTTTGACGATGGGCGATCCGGCGGGCATCGGCCCAGAGATTTGCCTGCGCGCCTTGCGCGAGCCGTCGGTGCTGAAGATGTGCACGCCGGTTTTGTTCGGTGATGTGAGTGTGCTGGAGCGGGTCGCCAAAAAAACGCTGACTGACTTACCAGCTTTGCGTGGGGAGAATTTTTCCAAAATCGCACAGATCAAAGCCCCGCTCATCGTGGATTGCGGTGCGATTGATGCGAAGAAGCTCAAGCCCGGAAAAGTTTCCGCTGTTTGCGGACGCGCTGCCTACATCTACATCGAGCGCGCTATCCAAGCGGCGCTCGCTGGAAAAATTGACGGTGTCGTCACCGCGCCGATCCACAAAGAATCGCTGAATCTTTCCGGCGTGCAGCATCCCGGCCACACGGAAATTTTCTCCGCCCTAACCAACGCCAAGCGCAGTTGCATGATGCTCTACTCGGACAAGATCACCGTGAGCATGTGCACCACGCACATCGGCTACTGCGAAGTGCCGAAGAAACTTTCCGTCGAACGCGTGCTCAACGTCATTGAACTCACCGCCGCCACGATGCGCCTGATGTTGCAGCGCGAGCCGCGCATCGGCGTCTGCGGCCTCAATCCGCATGCGGGTGAACACGGTCTGTTCGGCCAGCAGGAGGAAGAACGATTCGTGGAACCCGCCGTGAAGCTGGCGCTGAAAAAGAAATTAAACGTCGCCGGTCCGCTCGTTCCGGATGCCGTGTTCACAACCGGTCAGCGTAAAAAATACGACGCCATCGTGACTTTGTATCACGATCAGGGTCACATCCCGTTCAAGATGCTGGCGTTTGACACCGGCGTTAACATCACGCTCGGCTTGCCGATCATCCGCACCTCGGTGGATCACGGCACGGCCTTTGATATCGCGTGGCAAGGCAAAGCGGATGCGACGAGTCTTTATTCAGCTATCCAAGTCGCGACGGATTTAGCTATCGGAAAACAGAAAGGTTTTGGCGCATGATCGGCGTGATCGCAGACGACTTAACGGGTGCTGCCGAAATCGGCGCGGTCGGTCTGCGTCATGGTCTGCGCGCGGAAATCGTGCGCAGCGGCAAGCCGAGTGGCACGGCGGATTTGATTTGTGTGGATACGGATTCGCGTTCCTGCGATCCAGTGGAAGCCGCGAAGCGCGCGGTGGCGGCCGCGAAAATTTTACAGGCGGCGGGCGCGACGTGGATTTATAAAAAAGTGGATTCCGTCCTGCGCGGCCACGTCACAGCGGAAGTCGAGGCCGTGATGCAGCAATTGAAATTTGCGCGCGCCATCATCTTGCCTGCGAATCCTTCTTTGGGGCGCGTCATCCGCGACGGCCAATATTTTGTTAAGGAAAAGCTGATTCATCTGACGGAATTTGCGCGTGATCCGGAGCATCCGCGGCGCACGTCGCAATTGCTACGGCTGATGACCGAGCCGCAAAGTTTTCTCCTGCGCCTGGCGAATGGTCACCGCGAAGTTCCGAGCAATACGTTGCTGTTGGCGCAGGCGGATTCGCCCGAGGATGTGCGGGAATGGGCTGCTGCGAGCGAGCCCGGTTTGTTGTCGGTGGGCGGTTCGGAGTTTTTTGCGGCACTGCTGAAGGGTTTGCCCTTGGTCGCGAATCTCACACCCGCGCCACTGTTTGAATTTTCTTCGGGCCGACAATTATTTGTCTGCGGCACCGCGAGTAAATCGGCGGCGCAACTCATCAAAGCCTCCAAAGCCCTGCGTGTGCCGGTCTTTCAACTGCCGCAAGAATTGGTCTGGGGCGCAGAATTTTCCGCCGCTGCCTGCGAGATGGTCGCACAACGCGCCATCGCGGCGTTCGCAGAAAATCGACGCGTAGTCCTATGCGTCGGCTTACCGCATGTGCGCGATGTGGCGGTGGCGAAACGGTTATCGGGTAATCTAGTGGATGTGGCGCAAACCGTTTTGGCAGGCGTGGCCGTGGCAAGCATTTTTGCCGAAGGCGGAGCGACGGCGGCGGCCTTGATTCGGCGGATGAAGTGGCCGCTGCTCGAAGTGCGTCGCGAATGGGCTCCGGGCGTGGCCACGCTCACGGTGGCAGGCGGCGAATCGGCGTTGACCATCAAGCCAGGTTCTTACGCGTGGCCAGAACAGTGGACAGCCACGCTGTGATTTTGTAATTAACTGCGATGCCAACCACCCCCGGTCAGGCCGACAATCTGGTATTCGTGGATCCTTCGCCGACTGCGCGGCGATTGTTGTGGCATTTATTTTCCATTGGCACGCGGCGCGTGGTGCAAGCAGATCGGCACGAAAAATTCGAAAAGCCCGGCGCACATCTGTTCTGGGTGCAATCCGGCGAAGGCGAACTGGAATATCGTTCCCGCCGTTTCCATCTGCGGCGCGGACGTGAAGTCTGGCTGGTGGATATGAATTCCCCGCGCACTTACATTCCCCAACCCGGCCGCCATCTTGCCATCGCGGGTTTTCGCTTTGGCGGACCTGGTCTGGAATTTTGGCACGAAGCCATGCGCGATGAGGAGAACGCCGAATTCGCCATGGACGACTTGCGGTTCGCCGCTACGACTCAAAGTGAATTGTCTCGCCTCGTGCGCCGCAAACCAACCGGTTGGGAATGGCAGGTGCATCTGAGCATCACCAATCTGCTCGGTAAATTACTCATCTCACGCGGACTGCTCACGTCACCGCATGCGGAATTGCCGCCGCCCGTCGTGCGCGTGCTCAACGCCATCGCGGCGAACCCCGCGCGCGATTGGAAAGCCATGGAACTCGCGACCGTCGCAAAAATCAGTTACTCCGGTTTGCGCGCCTTGTTTCATTCGTCAGGTCAGGGCACGATTCATCAACACATCCAGCGCGCCCGCTTGGATCAGGCACGTTTGCTCCTCGCCGACAAACGACTTTCTATCAAGGACGTTTCCGGTCAGCTCAATTTCTCCAGCGAATTTTATTTCAGCCACTTTTTCCGCCATCACACCGGCATGACACCTACGGATTTTCGCCAGCACTTGAAAGGGTGATAGTTTTCAGTTTGCGCCGTCGCTGGTTTCAGTGATTCTTTGCGGATACCAAATCCACCCAGAACGCGTCCATTTAATATGCCCTACAAAAATTTCCGCAGCTTAAGTTTCAGCGTGCTCTTCGGCTTGGTCTTGGTCACGCGGCTTGCGGCACAGACCACGGAAATTCAAATGCTCTCCGGCCACGGCAAAGATGACGCCGTGCCGTGGAAATTCCTCTGCACCAGCGGCGCCAACTCCGGCGTCTGGAAAAATCTGCCCGTGCCATCGCAGTGGGACGTGCAAGGTTTCGGCACGTTGACGTATCACAAAGATTCGACGAATGCGTGGGACGAACGCGGACTTTATGAGCGGGATTTCACGGTGCCAGCCGGTTGGACGGGCAAACGAATCTTTCTCGTGTTCGAGGGCGTGATGACGGATACCGATGCGAAGCTGAATGGCCAATCCGTCGGGCCGATCCATCAAGGCAGTTTTTATCGTTTCAAATACGAAGTCACCTCGCTCGTGAAATTTGGTGCGACTAATAAATTGGAAGTCGCTGTCTCGCGCCATTCGGCGAATGAATCCGTGAACAAGGCCGAGCGGCTGGCGGATTACTGGGTTTATTCTGGCATCTTCCGTCCGGTGTATCTCGAAGCTGTGCCGCCACAGTTCATCGAAAACGTAGCGATTGATGCGAAGGCGGACGGAAATTTTTTAGCGCAGGTTATTTTGAACAACCTGACCAACGTGTCCAAGGTTGAAGCGCAAATCCAAACGCTCGACGGAAAAAATGTCGGCAAGTCGGTCGAGGCGGGAATATTCTATGGCGGCGCGAGGCCAGACATGGCGGATTGCAAAATAAAAATGGATTCGCCAAAACTTTGGACCGCAGAAACGCCCAATCTTTACAGAGTGGTTTTCCGCCTGATCCAAAATGAAAAAACCATTCACGAAGTTTCGCAGCGTTTCGGCCTCCGCACGTTCGAGGTGCGTGATGGCGACGGGCTTTATCTCAACGGCCAGAAAATTATTTTGAAAGGCGCGGATCGTCATTCCTTCTGGCCGGATTCGGGCCGCTGCTTGAGCGAAGCCGTGCATCGCCTCGACATCCAGACGCTGAAGGAAGCCAACATGAACGCCGTGCGCATGTCGCATTATCCGCCGGACGCGCAGTTTCTAGATTTGTGCGATGAACTCGGCCTCTATGTTTTGGATGAGCTGGGCGGCTGGCACAATCACTACGACACCGAGGTGGGCACCAAACTCGTGAAAGAAATGGTGCAGCGCGATGTAAATCATCCCTCGATTCTTTTTTGGGACAACGGCAACGAAGGTGGCTGGAATACGAATCTCGACCATCTATTCGCTGAATTCGATCCGCAGCAACGCCGCGTGCTGCATCCGTGGGCCACGTTCAGCGGCTTGAACACGGCGCACTATCTTGCCTACGACAAAGCTCAGATTGCCGTGGGTGGTCAACGCGTTTATTTCACTGGCAAGGACGAGGCTGTCGATACCAATGACCGCATTCGCTATATCTACATGCCCACCGAGTTCATGCACGCGCTCTACGATGGCGGCGCGGGTGCGGGGTTGGATGATTATTGGCGTATGATGACCGCGAGCAAAACGCTCGGCGGCGGTTTCATCTGGGCGCTCGTGGACGAAGGCATCAAGCGGCCTGACACCGGCGAGATCGATGTCGCGGGTAATCAAGCGCCCGATGGCATCGTCGGCCCGTATCGCCAGCGCGAAGGCAGCTTTTACACGATCAAAGAAATCTGGTCGCCAATCCAAGTGACGCGGGAAACGAACGGCACGTTCACCGTGCAGAACCACTACAGCTTCACTGATGCGCGCGACTGCAAATTCACGTGGCAACTCCGCAAGTTCACCACGCCACTCGAAACGAACGCCGCCTTCACCGTGCTGAAAGAAGGAATCGCCGCCGCACTCGCCATCGCTCCCGGCACCAATGGCATTCTGAATCTCAAGCTCCCGGCACTCACCGCCAAAAATGCCGATGCCCTCGCGTTGCGCGTGGACGATCCCAGCGGACGCGAACTCTACACCTGGGTCTGGCCGATGAAACCCGACGCGACGCATCGCCTCACGCAAGAACCTGCCGAGCACCATGCCGTGCCGAGCGAAACCAACGGCGTCATCACCATCACGGCAGGCGAACTCGTCGTCACGTTCAACGCCACGAACGGCTTGCTCCTCGGCGTGCAGCGCGGCGCCCAGACATTTTCCTTCAACAACGGCCCGCGCCTTGCCGTGGGCAGCGCGACCTTGCGCAGTATTCGTTTTGACGACGACGGCCCGGATGCGTTCGTCTCTGCGAAATACGATGGCGATCTGTCCTCCGTCATCTGGCGCGTGAACGGCAATGGCTGGATCAATTGCGATTACACCTACACCGCGCGCGGCACGAATGATTATTTCGGCGTGCTCTTTGATTATCCCGAACGCCTCGTGCGCCACAAACGCTGGGTGGGCGATGGCCCGTTCCGCGTCTGGCAAAACCGGTTGCGCGGCGTGACGCTCGGCGCGTGGGAGAATGATTACAACGACACGCTCACCGGCTATCGCGATTGGATCTATCCCGAGTTCAAAGGCTTTTTCGCCAACGTCCGCTGGCTGCAACTGAACACCGCCGAAGGCGACCTCACCGTCATCAACCGCAGCGGCGTGCCGTTTCTCGAAGTGTTCACGCCCGACTTCGGGCCGGACAAACTCAAAGCCAAAGCCTTCGCGCCCGTGCCGAATTGTGGACTCGGTTTGCTCGATGCCATCCCCGCGTTGGGCAGCAAGTTTAAGGAAGCCAAGTTCAGCGGCCCGCACGGCCAGCCCGCCATCGGTGCCGGCGAGATCACCGGCTCCGTAAGTTTTTATTTTGGTAAACTGCCGTGAGTCACCCGTAGCCTTAGCGACGGCGGATAAATACCGAAGAGGTGAAGTAATTTTCTCCTGAGCCGCAGTAAATTTCCCGGCGCGACCCCTTGCGGGTGCTTGGCGTGGCCAAGGTGGGGCTTCGTCTGGGAAAATTTCCCAGCGCGATGAGAAATTTGCCCTCGCGGAGGGCGATGGTTCTCTCCGCTTG
>CAIWFB010000281.1 GCA_903911825.1 uncultured Verrucomicrobia subdivision 3 bacterium | reverse complement strand
GGTCTGGAACAATTGCGCGCCGAACAGTTTTCCGCTGTCCAATTGGAAAAACTGGGTAGCTTTCTCACCCGCTCGCCTGATGTGGCCTTGTCGCATATCCGTCCTTTCGCCGTAGCGCGACAATGGCACGCCGACCGTTGGGAAATCTTGCGGCTATTTCTCCACGCCACGCGCGCCGGGCTATTCAATCTGCGCTGGGAAGTATTGTGCCCCAACTGTCGCGCCACGCGCTCTCCCCGCCGCTTTACGCTGGCGGAAGTCCGGCACGAAGCCCATTGCGACGTGTGCAACATCCGGTTCGATGCGGAATTTGATAAGTCGGTCGAGCTGAAATTTTCCGTGCACCCCGGCGTGCGCCCGTGCGATGAACAAACGTTTTGCCTCGTCGGACCAGGCGCGCGGCCGCACATCGCTGCGCAAATGAATTTAGCGCCTAACGAACGGCGCGAATGGACGCTGCCGCTCACCACGCGGGAATTACGCGTGCGTTCGGTGCAGACCAAGGAGCCGTCGCCGCTGCCGCATCACGGCGTGGAAGTCGTCTGTCAGCCGGAAAAATTCGCCTTTGAAAATTCCGATTCCACTTTTTTTATCCGCAATCCCAATGCGTTTGCCGTGCAAGTAGCTTTGGAATCTGGCGCGGGCGACGACGAAATCCTGACGGCGGCCATGGTGACGAACTGGCAGGAATTTCGCGATCTGTTCGCCACGGAAGTCATCTCGCCGACGGAACAAGTCACCGTCGGTTCGCAAATTATTTTGTTCACCGATTTGCGGGGGTCCACCGCGCTGTATTCCGCGATCGGCGATGCGCCCGCCTACGCCCTCGTCCGCGACCATTTCAAAATTTTGCACGACGTGGTTTCGGCACATCACGGCGGCGTGGTGAAAACAATCGGCGATTCCGTGATGGCAGTGTTCAGCCGGTTACCGGAGGCGTTGGCTGCCGCGCAGGCGATGCACGCTGGCTTGGCGCAATTTAATACCGGGTCGCAAGCCCGCCTCCAACTCAAGTCAGCCCTCCACGTCGGCCCGTGCTTGGCGGTGAATGCGAATGATAAACTCGATTTCTTCGGCTCCGTCGTGAACCTCGCCGCGCGCTTGGTCGAACGGTGTGCGGGGGATGATTTGGTGGTGACGGATGAGGTTTTTCGCCGCGTGGAGACGCAAGATTTTTTACGTTCGCTACAGCAAAGCGCCGTCGCAGATAAGGAGCAGTTCACCGGTTTTCCTGAGCCAATCCGTATCTGGCGCATCGCCATGCCGGTCGCGCACGACTGACCAAAAAATGCGCCGCCAATGCCAAAAAATGCAAAGCTGCTATCCCTGCTAGTTGGTTTATCCTATGGCTACCTAAATTGAGATGAACGCCACCGCCCAACCATCCTTGGAAAACCAAACCGCGCTGACGGCGCGCCAACGCTTCACTCGTGCCGCCCGCTGCCTACCCGTGGATCGCGCCCCCATGTGGCTCATGCGCCAAGCTGGTCGCGCCTTGCCGGAATATCGCAAGCTCAAGGAGACTTATACCTTTGTCCAACTCGTGCAAAATCCCGAGCTCGCTGTGGAAGTCACCTTGCAACCCGTGCGCCGCTTTGGTTTTGACGCGGCGATCTTGTTCAGCGACATCCTCGTGATTCCGGAAGCCATGGGGCAGACGTATCACTTCAAAGAAACCGGCGGCGTGCAGATGGATTTTGCCGTCACCACCAAGACGGACATTGAAAAACTTTCCGTCGAACGCGTCGTGGAACGCTTGAGTTACGTGGATAAGGCTTTGCGGATGCTCCGCACCGAACTCGGCGATAAAACCGCGCTCATTGGTTTCACTGGTTCACCGTGGACGCTCGCGACGTTCATGATGGAAGGCGCGAGCGTCCCGAAATACAGTCGCGCATTGCAACTATTCCGTGAGGATCCAAAAACCTATTTCGCGCTCGCCGAAAAACTGACGGCCGCTATCACCTTGTATTCGCAAATGCAGATCGCCACCGGCATTGATGCGTTGCAGATTTTCGACAGTCACGGCGGACATCTGGCGGCAACGGAATTTCAAGATGCTTCGGGCCGTTGGACGAATCAGATCATCGCTAATCTCGGCGGGAAAGTCCCTGTCATTAATTTCTCCCTCGGCACTCACGGCAATTGGCCTGACCTCATCGCGAGTGGCGCTAATGTGCTCGGCATTGATTGGCAAACGTCCTTGGCCGAAGCTCGCCAGCTCATTCCCGCACACATCGCGCTTCAAGGAAATCTGTCGCCTGTGCTCATCGCGGAATCCACGCCGGAAATCGTCGCGGCGGAAACGAAAAAAGTTTTGGAAACGATGCGCGGCCGCCCCGGTCACATCTTTAATCTTGGCCACGGTTTGACACCCGCTGCCAAGCTGGAGAATATCGGCGCGCTCGCTGAAACGGTGAAAGGGTTCAAATAATTGAAGTAGCAGCGGACGTGAGTCCGCTCCATTTAAAAATGAAATTAGAGCCGACTCACGTCGGCTGCTACAATTTTAACGAAATGAAAACGCTGAATGTTGATCTCGACTTGGTGAAAAAATATAACGTGGCCGGGCCGCGTTACACCAGCTATCCGCCTGCCACCAAATTCATCGATACGGTTTCGTGGGACGAGCTTTCCGCCAAGATTGACGCCAACAATCAGTCCGCCCGCGACCTTTCGGTTTATTTTCATATCCCGTTCTGCGAAACGCTGTGCTGGTTTTGCGGCTGCACCACCGTCATCACCACCAATCACGACAAAGGCAAAGATTACATCGATTACCTCGCCCGCGAAGTTGCCCAGATGGCACCGCGGCTCAACAAAGGCCGCAAAGCGGTGCAACTCCACTTCGGCGGCGGTTCGCCGACGTTCCTCCGACCTGATGAATTACGCCGTCTCGGCGACATCATTCACAAACATTTCACCTTCTCCCCGGATATTGAAGCGAGTGTTGAGGTTGATCCGCGCCGCCTGACACGCGACCACGTCATTGCGTTGAAAGAAATTGGCTTCAATCGTGCCTCCATGGGCGTGCAAGATTTTAATCCGAAAGTGCAGGAAGCGATTCACCGCATTCAGCCCCGCGAAATGACGCAGCAGGCGATGGATTGGATGCGCGAAGAAGGCTTCGGCTCCATCAATCTGGATTTGATTTACGGTCTGCCGCATCAGACGCCCGAGACGTTCAATGAAACACTCGACACCGTGTTGGAAATGAAGCCCGACCGTCTGGCCGTGTTCAGCTACGCGCACGTGCCGTGGATTAAGCCCGCGCAAAAGATTCTCGAAGATAAGATTCTGCCCACGCCAGAATCCAAACTCGAAGTGCTCAAGCTCGTCATTGAACGCCTCACGGCGAATGATCAATACGTTTACATCGGTATGGATCACTTTGCGAAGCCGACCGACGAGCTGACCATTTCGCAGCGCGAGAAAAAATTGCAGCGCAATTTCCAGGGCTACAGCACGCGCGCCGGTTCGGATATTTATTCCTTCGGTATGAGCGCCATCTCGCAGATTCCCGAAGCCTACTGGCAGAACGAAAAGGAATTGCCGAAATACCAAGCCGCCGTGGACGCGGGCAAACAGCCGCTGCACAAAGCCTATTTCGTGACCGACGAAGATCTCATCCGCCGCGAAACCATCATGCGGACGATGTGCGATCTCTCGCTCGATTACGCCGCGATGAGCAGTAAGCTCGGCATCAACTTCGAGCAACATTTCGCCAACGAACTCGCTGCGCTGACGCCGTTCATCGCCGATGGTTTGGTGCGAACTAAACCCGGCGGTATGGAAATCACGGATTCCGGTCGCCTCTTCATCCGCAATATCGCAATGTGTTTCGACAACACGCTCGCGGGCAATGGTGAGCGCCGGCATTCGAAGACGATTTAGTCTTCCCAGCTAGCCAGCTTGCGCGGGTAACAGTGTGGCCGCGGCGGTGATGTGAATATTGATTTGAGCCGCCTCGATAAAAATGATCGGGACGGTAAGCGGCTGATAGGTTTTTGTTGGGCGGCAGGGGCTGTGGATTGAACGAAATATGGTTGGCTGGTGTTTGCTAAAACATTTCTTCTCCGGTCTTTTACCGAGTTTGTGACCAAAGCAATTGGGTATCAGCGCACGCATACTATTGTGAATGGCTGTTGATCGTCGGCAATTTTAAGCGCACCCAAAAAAAACGTCCTTTGCGAATATGCAGCCGGGTCGCCTTGAACTCGTTAGCTAAGGCTTTGACCAAGCGCAAGCCGATACCTAATCCGCCTTTGCCCGTCTGTGTTGTTTGATTTCCCAGCAAAATATTGGCTCCACCGGGCACCGGGCGAACCCGCAGCAGAATGTCGTGCTGCCCATGTTTCAAAGCGTTGGCGAGCAGATTAAACAGGATCTGCTTGAGGGCGCGGCGATCGGCCTGCACGACGAGATCGGTCGGGCAAGTCCAAAGTAACCGGCGATTCTCGGTGGCCGCCAGGCGGGAAAAAGGCTCGATGATATCCGTGAGAAATTCTTTCAGCGGCAACGGCTCAGGATTCAATTCCAAACGTCCCTGTTCGGCACGGGCAATGGTTAAGGCGGTTTCGACATAGCCCGAAAGCCGCGCCAATTCCTCCTGCAATTCTTCCGCTAGTTCAGGTTTCATGTCCGCCGCATTGGCTTCGATACGCAGCCTCATGAACTGTAACGGTGTGCGCAGTTCATGGGCTACTTGGGCGGTATATTCCTGCAGGTGATTGAAGGCTAATTCCAGTCGCGCCAGCAGTTCGTTGACGTGTCGCACGAGTTCGCCGACCTCGGGATCGACGTCAGGAGCCTGCACGCGCTCAGCCAGGGTGTGTGGCCCGAGGTGGTTCAATTGACGGTTGACTTCGCGCACGGGCCGGTCGGAGCGGCGAGCGATAAAGTAGGCGGAAACCAGCGCCAGCCCCACGAGTGGCACGCCCAAGAAAAACCAGAATTGCAGCAGCTCCCCCAGGATTTCGTTGACCTCTTTGTCGCTGTAGCTCCCGTGTAAAATCCACTCGGGATGTTCCGGGGTGGTGCGTTCCCATTTCTCCTGCCGCAGTTCGTAGTCCAGATGCCGGTGCGCGGCAAATACCAGACTGGTGACCACCACCAGCAAACTGATGCCAAACCATAAGGTCAGCCGCCAACGGAGCGATTTCATGCGGCCTCCGGTGCCACGAGGGCAAAGCCCACGCCCCGAACGGTGCGGATCAGTGACGGTTCATCCGGCTGATCCACTTTGGTGCGCAGATAATTGATATAAACATTCACTACGTTAGTGCCGCCGTCGAAATTTTGATCCCAGACGTGTTCCACGATGGCCGTCTTGGTCACCGTTTTGGGCGAGGCTTGGGCGAGAAATTCTAGCAGGGCAAATTCTCGGTTCGTCAATTCGATCGAGCGTTGGCCGCGTTGAACCGTGCGGGCGACCAGATCAATTTCTAAATCACCTACCCGTAAGGTGTGGCTCAGATCCCCCCTTTGCCGCCGCCCCAAAGCTCGGAGTCGTGCCAGCAATTCATCCAGGGAAAACGGCTTCACGAGATAATCATCCGCTCCGGCATCGAGTCCGGCCACGCGGTCGCGCACCTCGCCGCGGGCTGTAACAAACAGCACCGGGGTCAGCACTCCGCGCCGTCGCAAGCCGCGCACGAGAGTGATGCCGTCCACTTGCGGCATCATGATATCGAACACCAGCACATCATGAACCCCGTTTTCTACGGCCCAACGAGCTTCGGCCCCGTCGTGGACGCAATCCACCACGTGCCCCGCCTCGCGCAAACCAGCCGCGAGGTGGCGGAGTAATTTTTGGTCGTCTTCGGCTAACAGTATTTTCACAGCGAATCCTAGTCGGAGCTGAGATTAACAGCGGCGTCAGTCGTTCAACACGTTAAATATTAATTCGTTCAATCGTGGTCCACTAACTTGCCAAGCCGCTCGGTCGCAAGGCTGGGTGTGGCTCCGTTGACACTGACCCCGAGCCCGTGTTTGTAAACCATCGCTCCGCCGCGATGCCCGGTTTCAAAGACTGTCCACGCCGCGACCATCGCCATCAAGGCGGTGGCCACGGATAAACCGCGCACCACGCGCGGAAAACGGAACGCCGCAATTACTCCGATAGCCAAGACGGCCGCCGTGGTGGCAGCCGTCACGGTGCGCTCTGCCCACATTTCGTGGGCTTCTAGCAGGGCTTCGGCTGGAGCGGAAAGGGATTCGACCAATCCGCCGTCAGACTTGCCGGTCGCCAATGCCACCCACGCCCCCAAGGCGCCACAGGTCAGCAACGCTGCGGCAAAGATTGGGATGTAACCCTTGCGCCAAAACACCGCGATGACCGCGACCGCCATGCCGATCAATATCAGCACGATGGGGAAATGCACGAGCGCCGGATGTAAAGGATCAGGAAGTTTCATGAGATGGTGCAAATGGGTAGTTGGTTTGCTTACTTCACAATTTCGTAAACATCGGCTGATTCGCGGCAACTGACGCAATACTTTGCTGGCTTTTGGGTCGTGGTGTAACCGCAGACCGAGCAGACGTAAAACGTGGTATCAATATTTTTGCCGAGGTTATCCAGCGCGCTTTGATACAGCTTGGCGTGCTCGAGTTCCGCTTTTTGGGCATAGACAAAGGTGCGGATCGCGGCCTTAGCTCCGTCTTTTTTGGCTTGGGCCAAGAATTCCGGATACATCGTATCGCGCTCATAGCTTTCACCCTTGATGGCACCTTGCAAATTTTCTGCCGTAGTGCCCGGTTTGACATCATCCAGCTTGAAATTATTGATTTTGCCGCCCAGTTCCAAAATCGTGCGCTTGTGCGTATCCCGGTGAATCGTTTCTGCCTTAGCCGCCGCCCGGAACAGGTGAGCCACATAGCCTTCCCCGGCCTTATCTGCGGCTTGCGCAAAAATGGTGTAGCGGTTCGCGGCATTGGATTCGCCTTGGAACGCGGTGTTGAGGTTGTCTAGTGTCTGTTGCGAGATGCCAGCTTGGAGGGTGTTAACCGCCGCAAAAACGGCGCCGATGAGGAGCAAGAATTGTTTTTTCATACGCGCCCAGCATGCCACGCATTGGATTGGAAAAGTGTAAGGTGAACATTAGAGTTTTCTAAAGGTTGGTGCTGCGTGAGCCTTGCCAGCCGCAGCAACTCACTTGACTCGCCTGCGGTTTCGCGGCGAAATGCGTGGATGATTACCCGTCGCGATTTGCTCGTTGCTGCCGTTTCAGTATTCACCTGCGCCGCCGTTTTGGCATTGGCGCAGAATGCCGGTAAGCCGGTTTTGCATTCTTCTTTCTTCAATTGGGCAAACCTAAAGGCCACGCCAACCAAAGCGGGCGAGCGCCGTTCGGTTTTTGATGCCCCCACGCCGACGCTGGCAAATCTGGAGTGCCATATCACCACGTTGAATCCGGGCGAATCGCCGCATCTGGCGCATCGCCACGCGGACGAAGAACTCATGATCATCAAAGAGGGCACGTTGGCGGCGGTGCAGGGTGACCGCACGAATATCGTCGAGGCGGGCGGAATTATTTTCGAGGCTTCCAATGAACTACACGGCTTGCAAAATGTCGGCACAAACCGGGCGACGTATTTTGTCATCAAATTTGTCCCGCGCGATCTGGTTAAATAAAAACGTCGCCGCAGTTTCCTGAGGCGACGTTTGGCAGAGTTGAATGTTTACGGCAACTGCGGCGGGCGCGGCGTGTAAACTTTGAGCGTCAAGCCTTCGCCATTGGCGGTGCCAGAGAAGACAGAGAGATAAAAATATTTCTGCACTTTTTCAAAGTCGGGGAGTAACGAGAAATCGGCCCATTCACGCAAGGCGGGCGGGAACATCTTCAATGCGGTGTCAGCTTCGAGGGAATTCTTCAAGAGCTTGAAGCTGGTGCGCATGACTTCGCGCTGGTTTTGGTAGCCGAACAGCCCACCACTCGCCCCGCCCACCTGACTGGCGGCAGCCATCAAACTCGGATTGTCGCGCAAGGGCTTCGGCGGCTTGTCGGCGCTGCGGAGATATTCTTCCAGCATCGCGGAATCCATGCTCAATGCGAGATAACCGCCGCTGGCCGAAACGTAGAGTGAACCCGGCGAAACTCCTTTGGCGGTCGCGCGCAGGGCGATGGAGTAGATTTTTTTACCGAGGAAATCACGCGGCTCGCTCTTCGCCTGCGGCTGCGCGAGACCGGCGAGAGTTTGAATGGCGTCGATCGCTGAATCCGGTTTGGCCACGGCGATGAGGTAAATCGTCGGCGGGCTGGACAAGGCGGCGAGCGTATCGCCCGTCGGCGCTTTCTGGTAAGTGATGATGTCGTCGCCCAGATTATTGAAGAGCGCGTTGCGCAGATCGAAGCCCGGATTCTTTTGCTGCGCTAAGCCGTTGGCCATTTCGATGACGGCATTCAAGCTCGCGAGTCCTTGCGGCGAAATGCCGGCAATCATCTTTTGCAGTTCCGCCCAAGTCTGTTTGCCGTCGAGGCGGAAGCGCGAATACTTGATGGCGTCGGCTGGCACAAAGGTCGGCGCACTGGCGTCTTTCGGGGCTAGCGCGAGAATTTTCAGCACGCCGGCGCGGGTGGATTCCGGCGCGGTCAGGTGCATGGTCAGGACCGAGCCGTCGCGCGACTCACGCAGCGCAAACGTGGCGGATTTCAAACCGCCGAGGCCGGTGATGCCGAGGATTTTGGCCGCTGAAAATTTCGGCATCATCGCCGGGGCATCGGTTTCATCCGTGGGAGCTTCCGTGAGCAACGTGATGAATTTATTCCCGTTGAACCAGCCGTAATACGTCGGGTTGTCGCGGAATTGTGCCAACTTGTCTGCTGCGAAAATCGCATCATCCGCGATGATCGGGGCGCTGCCACCGGTCAGGCGCGAGGCGATGGGTTCGATGACGGTGGTGGAATTGCCGACCACGAGCAGGGATTCAAATTGCGTGAAGAAAATCTCCACCGGTTTGGCCGGCTTTGCTTCTTTGCCCAGTTCCAGCACCGGGGCGCGTTTGGGGAAAATGCCGGCGAAATCATTGCTGCTCAGCGGCACGACGGTGAAGGCGAGGCCGTGAATTTTTTCTGTGCGCAAGGCGCGTCCGGCATCCGTCCACTTTTTTGTGAGCGCGGCGAGATTGGTTTTGAGCGAATCACTTTTGCCTTTGGCATCCAGCAAGACCACGATGCCGGGCGGCACTTCGTCGTGGCCGTTGGAGCCGTTGACGGTGAGGCCGACAGTGAGCTGACCTTGGGGCAGGTCGAGGAAATCGGCGATTTTGAGGCCGAGATCTTTTTCAATCGGGGCGAGATAGGTCTCGGTGAGCTTGGCCATGAACTTGTCATGGAAGGCTTTCATCGCGGGATCATTCCAGCACATGAGCTGCGGGGAAACTTTACTGGCGGTGCGGAGCGCAGCGGTGTCGGGGATGGTGAAAAAGGCGAGCGTATCGGCAGGTAACAAATTTTCCGCTGGCGCGATGGCGGCGGGCAATGAAGTGGCCGCGGTCGCTAGAATGGTGACCGCCAAAAGGCGCAAAAAGTTTTTGGTCATATTGAATTCAATTTTGTTTCGGAAATTTTTGCAGCGAAAAATTATTTCGCTTCTGGCGCTTTGGCCTTGGTGCGGCTGGGCGGTTCGAGGTAGCGGAAGGGATTATTCGGATTGTCGGTGGAGTAAGCAAAGGCATCGCGGTGGTCGAGGAAGGCTTTGACCAATTCCACGGGAATCGCGAAGCCGAGACCTTCGCCCATGGTGATCTTCATGTTGGTGATACCGACGACTTCGCCCGCGAGATTAAAGAGCGGCCCGCCGCTGTTACCGGGATTGATTTGCGTGCTGGTCTGGAGGTAAAGCTGGCCTTCCATCTGGCGCGTCTTGGTGCTCAAAATGCCTTGGGTCACGGTGCGTTCGAGGCCGAGCGGGCTGCCGATGGCGAAGACGCCTTCGCCCACGCTCAACGCATCGGAGCTGCCGAGTGAAATGGCTTTGAACTTGGGCGCGTCTTTGTCTTCGATGTGTAAGAGCGCGATGTCTTGAAATTTATTGATGGCGATGATCTTGACCTGCTTGTAAGTCTCGCGGTCGAGTTGGCCATTTTTCTGATGATAGACTTCCACGGAAATTTCGGTTTCACCTTCGATGACGTGGAAATTGGTGATGAGATAGCCGTCTTCATTCAGGAAAAATCCCGAGCCGAGGCCGCCCGGCGTTTTGACCTGCACCACAGCTTCGCCGATTTGCTTCACGAGCGAACTGACGTCGCGCACGGAACCGGGTTTGGCGGCGGCGGTGTAAAATTGGCCGTTGGCCGCAGGCGCATTCGTCAGGGCAGGGGTGTTGGCGGTGGCGGCTTTGCTGATGCCGGTGATGGCGGTGCGCGGAATGAAGAGCACGGTGTAGCCGACGTCCACGACGAGGGAATCGGTCTTTTCTGTGAGGATTTTGCCCGTAACGGCGGCGGCATCCTTGAGTTGGATGGTGTCGGCCAAGACCAAGGGCGCGCTGCAACCCAGCAGCGCGGCGACCGTGAGATGTTTCGTGAACAACATGGGGCGACGATAGACCAGAGCCTTTGATTTGACAAGCGGCGCAGCGTTCAAAACTGCGGCGTCAGTCAAACTAGGCAACGGCGACGGCAACTTTGTCTGCGCGTCGGGCTTCGGTCGCGTGTCCTTGGGCGAAAATCTATGGCTTGGCTTGGTTTATTGAAATGGCGAGGCCATTTAGCGGGGCGGCGAAGGGGTTTATCGAGTTGGCGTGGAGGTTTATCGGCTGCGCGAGTGAGTCCAGCGGGTTGGCGTGGTCGTTTATTGACTGTTTGCGGGGATTTATTGGGCTTTCGAGTGGATTTAGCGTCGGTCGGTGGTCATTTATCGCCAGTTGACGTGGGTTTATCGGCGGCTGATGGAGATGTATCGTCGGTCGGAGCGGCTTTAACGCCGGTCGAAGAGGATTTAACGTCTGTTGTAATGGCTTTAACGGCAGTTGACGCGCCATTATTGAAGGTCGAAACGGTTTGCAACAAGGTCGGCGGTCGTTAATCGGCGGTTCTTTCCGTTTTAGCTTCGGTTACCACGAGTCAAAACTTTTCAAGACGGTTTGTTTCCGGCACACTGCGCAGACGTGATTGATACCCAAGCAAAGCTGGCTGCGTTCCTGCCCGACCTCAAATCCGCCGAATGGCTCGCGATCGATACTGAGGCGGATAGTTTGCACGCCTATCCGGAGAAGGTCTGCCTCATCCAGATCAGCACGACGGCGGGTGACCGGTTGGTTGATCCGCTGGCGAAGATGGATCTCACTCCGTTTCTCGATGCGTTGGTGGGGCGCGAATTGATTTTTCACGCGGCGGATTACGATTTGCGGTTATTGCAGAAACATCACGCCTTCAAGCCCACCACGATATTCGACACGATGTTGGCGGCGCGATTGTTGGGCGAAAAACAATTTGGCCTGGGCGCACTGGTGGAAAAATTCCTCGGTGTGAAGCTCGATAAAGGCCCGCAGAAAGCGGATTGGGCGCAACGCCCCCTCACGCCGCGCATGGAAGTTTACGCACGGAACGACACGCATCATCTCAAGCCGCTGGAAGAAAAGATGAAGGCGGAACTCATCGCCAAAAATCGCCTCGCATGGCATGAGGAATCCTGTGCCCGGCTGATCGCGGAATGTTCGCAGCCCGTGGTGGTAGATGAAGATGAAGTCTGGCGCATCAAAGGCAGCACGTTTCTCGAGCGTCCCGCCCTCGCCGTCCTGCGCGAGCTCTGGCAATGGCGCGAACGCGAAGCCATCGCCGCGAATCGCCCGCCGTTCTTTGTGCTCGCACATGAAACGATGATTGCCATCGCTACGGCTGTGGCCGAACAAAAGCCCGTGACCGAGATGATTCCGCCGCGCATGCATCCGCGCCGTAAAGAGAATTTGCACGAAGCCATTCGCGTGGCGCAGGCGGTGCCGCCGGAGAAATTTCCTGAAAAGATTCGCCATCGTTCCCAGCGTCCGACCGAAGCGGAATTTCGCCGCTTCCGTGAACTGGAAAAAATCCGCGACGCGCACGCGCACGAACTGGTCATTGACCCCACACTCATCGCGTCCAAATCCGTGCTGGGCGACCTCGCCCGTGATTGGGATCAGCACGCGGCGGAGTTGATGAGTTGGCAGAAAAATCTGTTGCAGGTTAAAAATTGAAAGTTGCAAGTTGAGCTTTCGAGCGCTCAAAACTTGCAACCTTCAACCGGAAACTTTCAACTTTGCTTACCGCACTTTTTCAAACGCAAACCCCTTCAGATATTCCGTTTCCGGTATCATCGGGATAATGGGGTGGTCGGGAGACTGCGAGTAAGTGGCGACGCGCCTTAGAATCCGCCGCGCATCGAACGCTGCAGACAACACCGTATCCTGGAATAATCCTGCATCCACGTGGTGCGAGCAGCAAAACGTCGCCAGCGTCCCGCCGGCTTTTAGCAGCTTCAACGCGCGGAGGTGGATTTCCTTGTAACCGCGCAGGGCGTCGGGCACCGAGGCCCGATTGCGCGTGAAGGAGGGCGGATCCAGGATGATCATATCCCACCGGGGCACAATTTTCTCGTGTGGTTGCGTCACCGTTTGCGCCTTGAGCCAGTCGAAGACATTCACCGCTTCGCACGAACATTTCTCCGCCAGTCCATTGGCCGTCGCGTGGCGCCCGGCGGCGGCGATGACCTCGGCGTTCTGGTCGAGCAAATGCACGTGTGCCGCACCTGCCCGCGCCGCGTGAAAACCAAATCCGCCCAGAAAGCTGAAACAATCCAGCACCTGCGCGCCCTTCGCCAGCTCGGCCACGCGTTGGTAATTCACCTGCTGATCGAGATACAACCCGGT
>CAIWFB010000280.1 GCA_903911825.1 uncultured Verrucomicrobia subdivision 3 bacterium | reverse complement strand
CGGATTCTCCATTTTGCCGACGATGAAATTGCCTTCCCAGCCGTTGGCGTGAATCGGTGACCATTTCGCGTAGGCTTGATCAATATAGATAAATTTCTTGGTGCCATTTCCTGAGAACGTGGTGTTGCCTGAGATCGGATCGCCGCCGGCCGTGGTGCCTTTGGCGGGCTCGCTGGAGGTGAGACGGAAACCCACTTCGAGGTCGTTTTGCAACGACGCCACGATACCGAAGCGGAGGCGATAACGGAAACGGTCGCGCGCGGGCGGGGTGTTATTTGCATCGTAATTGATCCCGTCAAAGCGGGCCCGAAAATCGCCGCTGATCTTGTAGCCCGTCACCCAATCCGGCATGCCGGTCTTGGTCTGGAACGCCGTAGTGAAGTTCTTGTCGGCGTCATCGCGCAAGTCTTGGGCTTCTTTGGAGGACAAAACGCCTTTGTCCACGAGCTTGTCAATCAAGGCGTCGGCCGATTGCGCGTGCGTTTGCGAAGTGAAAGCGGTCAGGGCTGCCGTGCCGGCGAGCAATGCGAGTTTGGTGTTCGTTTTTTTATGGCTGCTAGTTTTCATGGTTAGTGGAATTGAGTGCGCCGACACAATGCCGCCATCAAGTTACGAACATAAGACGGGAATGTTACAATCGTGTGACGTCCTTTCCTGCCGCCAGAAAGTTCGGTGGCGCTTAAATACCTCAGAAGATTGGCGGCCGATTTCCGGAAACTCCAACCCGGCTAGCTGCCGGTTCAGCATGTAAATGCTAGGCGGGAAAAATAGTTTTGTTTTGCGTTGAACCCAGTGAGTCTTTAGCTTCCCACCCGTTGGCGAAAGCCCAACTGAAACCCTTTTAGCAAATAATCTGAAGCATGAATAAACCTCTGACTGGCGCTGAACTGAACGAAATTGTCGCTGATTTAAACAAACTTTCCCGCAATCTCTGGTGGTGCTGGAATCAGGAAGCTCAAGATTTCTTCTACGAACTTTCGCCGCGCGGTTGGCAGAACATGTTCCACAATCCCGTGGCCGTCTTGCGCGAAGTTTCCGAACAGGAACTCCGCGCCCGTTTGCAGGATCGCCAGCTCGCGACCCGCGCCCGCGCCGTCTTGGCGGATTTCAAAAGCTACCTCGCCGACACCCACACCTGGTGCCATCAACACGCGGCCAAACTGCATAAAAATCCCGTCGCGTATTTCTCGGCGGAGTTCGGCTTTCACGAATCGCTCCCCATCTCGGCGGGCGGCCTCGGCATTCTCGCCGGCGATCACGCGAAATCCGCCAGCGATCTGGGCCTCGGTTTCATGGGTATCGGCTTGTTCTACCGCGAAGGCTATTTTCAGCAGGCGATTGATTCTAACAACTGGCAGACGGAATATTACAATCCCGTCAATCCGAACAACATTCCCCTCGAACCGGTCTTGAAGGTGGATGGCGAACGCCTCGTTTGCACGGTCGAGATCGGCATGAACGCCGTGGACTTTCAGGTCTGGCGCGTCAACGTCGGCCGCGTGCCGGTGTATCTGCTCGACACGAATCTGCCGCAGAACGAACAGCATTTCCGCGACCTCACCACCCGCGTTTACGGCGGCGACAGCACCACGCGCATCATGCAGGAAATCCTGCTCGGCATCGGCGGCGTGCGCTTGCTCCGCACCTTGGGCGTGGAACCCTCCACGTTCCACATGAACGAAGGTCATGCTGCCTTCCTCACGCTGGAATTGATCCGCGAAAAGATGGCGGCGGGCAAAACGCTGGCCGAAGCTCTGGTCATCACCAAGCAAGAATGTCTCTTCACCACGCACACGCCGGTGGAAGCCGGTCACGACCGCTTCACGGCGGAATTGATGAACTACGCCTTGCAGCGTTACCTCACGATGTTGCCCGTGCCGTTCAAAGACATCGTCGCCCTCGGCCGCGTCAAAGCCGACGACGTTTCGGAACTGTTCTGCATGACGGTGCTGGCTTTGAAACTGTCCCGCGCCGCCAACGGCGTGAGCGAACTCCACGGCCAGATCAGCCGCGAAATGTGGCAGCACCTTTACAATGTCCCGGTGGAACAAGTCCCCATCGGCCACATCACTAATGGCATCCACCTCCTCGGCTGGATGAAAGGCCCCGTCCGCCAATTCTGGCGCCGCCGCCTCACCGACACCGCGAACGCCGAAACCAAAACTTTCCGCGACAAGTTCGGCGGCGATTGGGCCGCTGCGCTCAACCACGCCGATTTCTGGGCCAAGATGACCGACCCCACGTTTGTCAGCGACGAAGAACTCTGGGCCTTGCGCTACAAACTGCGCCGTGAACTCGTGGAATTCGCCCGCCGCAAATTGCTCCTGCAAAACCAGCGCGCCACGCAGGGCGATTTCATCCGCTTCGATCATTTCCTGAATCCCGATGCGTTGACCATCGGCTTTGCGCGCCGCTTCGCCACTTACAAACGCGCGCCGCTGATCTTTCAGCAGTTCGATAACATCGTAAAACTCGTCCGCGACAAACAGCGCCCTGTGCAATTCATCTTCGCCGGCAAAGCGCATCCGCGCGATGACGATGGCAAGCGTTTCATCCAACAGATCATTCACCTCAGCAAGCACAGCGAGCTCGCGGGTAATCTGGTGTTCTTGGAAAATTACGACATCCACGTCGCGCGACAGATGGTCAGTGGTTGCGACATCTGGTTGAACAACCCGCGCCGTCCGCTCGAAGCCTCCGGCACCAGCGGCATGAAAGCCAGTTGCCACGGCTGCCTGGGCTTCAGCATCTTGGACGGCTGGTGGCGCGAAGGCTACGATGGCACCAACGGTTTCGCCATCAGCGGCGATTCCCATCCCGACAACGTCGAGGAACAAGACCGCGTGGACAGCGCCAACCTTTACCAGACCCTCACCGAACAAGTCGTGCCGTTGTTCTTCAACCGCGACGTCAACGGCATTCCCCACGAATGGATCAAACGCATGCGCCTGAGCATGGCCACCCTCGTGAGCCAGTTCACCACCGACCGCATGGTCAAGGAATACACCAACAAGTATTACCTCACCAAGTAACGGACCACTCTCGAACCCGAAAACCGGATGGCTTAAAACCATCCGGTTTTTTGTTGGTAGGCGACGATGTGAGGAGTCTCAAATGAGTTTCCATAGTCAGGCGTTTTAAGTCCAAGACTCGTCACCTCGTCTCCGACCCATAAGGCCGCCCACCCCTCACTCGCGCTTGAGCACCTGCAACAGGGCGTTATAGGCATCCACGATGGCCTGCACCTCTGCTTGCGTGGGCGGGTCAGAAATGACCAAGCCCAAGGCCGGCACACTATCCGGTAT
>CAIWFB010000279.1 GCA_903911825.1 uncultured Verrucomicrobia subdivision 3 bacterium | reverse complement strand
TGCTGCCCATCGCCGCCCGCGCGGCGTCCGATTGGGAGAATGAACAGGTGTTGCACATCAACGCCGAGTCGCCTCGGGCAACCTTTATTCCGTTTGCAACGGTGGAACAGGCGCTCAACGAACCATTCACCAATTCACCGTTTTACCGTTCGCTGAATGGCGACTGGAAATTTAATTGGGTGCCGCGACCTGAATTGCGGCCCACCAATTTCTTTGAAACGAATTTCGACGACGCCAGCTGGACGAACATTGCGGTGCCGGGAAATTGGGAGCGCAGCGGCTACGGCGTGCCGATCTATCTCGGATCGGGGCACACGTTTAAGATCGATCCGCCGCGCGTGATGGGCGAACCGCCAACCAATTGGACGGCGTTTGCCCAACGCAATCCGGTCGGTTCGTATCGCAAAAGTTTCAACCTGCCGCCGGGCTGGAGCGATTGCCGCGTTTTCATCCATTTCGATGGCGTGGACAGCGCGTTCTATCTCTGGGTCAACGGCCGGAAGGTCGGTTTCAGTAAAGACAGCCGCACGCCGACGGAGTTTGAGCTGACGGATTATTTGCAGCCCGGCGCGAATCAATTTGCCGTCGAAGTGTATCGCTGGAGCGATGGCAGCTATCTGGAAGATCAAGACATGTGGCGCATGAGCGGGATTTTCCGGCCGGTTTATATCTACTCCACGGCAGCGGCGCGGATCGGGGATTTCACCGTGCGGACCGAACTGGACGCAAATTACCGCGACGCCACGTTGCAGATCAAACCCGCGTTGTCCGCCAAAAATGTTTCCCTCACGAACTGGACCTTGCGCGCCCAATTGTTTGATGCGGATAAAAATCCGGTGTTCACGAATGAATTGCGTCGTGACGCCGCTGAGATTCTGAATCCCGATTTCAGCGCCAAAATTCTCGACGAACGGATGCCGCAGCGGGGCGAACCAAAGTTCGCGTGGCTCGAAGCCAAAATAAAAAATCCGGCGAAGTGGACGGCCGAGACGCCGAATCTTTATACGCTCGTCCTGACGCTCAACGACGAGCAGGGCAACGTGGTGGAGGCGGACAGTTGCCAAGTTGGTTTTCGGAAAATTGAAATTCGCGGCGGACAATTTCTCGTCAACGGCCAGCCGATTAAATTGCGCGGCGTGAACCGACATGAGATTGATCCCGATACCTGCCACACGATGACCGACGAGCGCATGGTGCAAGACATCACGTTTATAAAACAGGCGAATATCAACGCCGTGCGCACCAGCCATTATCCGAATGACCCCCGCTGGTATGAACTTTGCGATCGCTACGGTATCTACGTTTTGGACGAGGCTAATATCTGCACGCACGGCACGCGCGGTGCGCTGGCGAATGATCCTCATTGGACCGGCGCGTTCCTCGACCGGGCGCAACGCATGGCGGAGCGCGATAAGAATCATCCGAGCGTCATCATTTGGTCCATGGCGAATGAATCCGGCTACGGTCCGAACTTCGCAGCGATCGCTGGCTGGCTGCATGCGTTCGATCCCACGCGCCCCGTTCATTACGAAGGCGCGCAGACGGAAACCGACGCGCCCGGCACCGTGGACATCATCGGGAGATTTTATCCGCGCCTGACTGCGGAAACTTACGCGCGCCCGGATGACGCGTGGAATCTGCGCTGGAATAAATTGTTAGAGATCGCGCAATGCAAAGATTCTTCGCCCTCGCCCCGCCCTGTCCTCGCTACGGAATACGCTCACGCGATGGGCAATGCCGTCGGTAATTTGCCGGAATATTGGAACGAAATTTATGCGAACCCGCGGATGCTCGGCGGTTTCATCTGGGAATGGTGCGATCAGGGTTTGCATCAACGCACGGCCGACGGAAAAATTTTCACCGCGTTCGGCGGCGACTTTGGCGACGCGCCAAATCATGGCGGCTTTGCCATCAAAGGACTCGTCAGCGCGGAGCGGGAGCCGTTTCCAAAATATTGGGAAGTGAAAAAAGTTTATCAGCCGGTGCTGGTGGAAGCGGTGAATTTGAAGCCCGGCAACCCCGCGGTGAAAATCACTAATCGAAATGCCTTCCTCAACTTGAGCGAATACGAAGTGCACTGGTCGGTTACGGCGATCACGGGTGAACGATTACAGTCGGGCATTTTGAATCAGACGCCTTGCACGCCGGGCAAATCCTGCGTGGTCAAAATCCCTCAAGTCTCGCAAGGCGCTTGGCTGCGGATCAGTTTTCATACCAAATCGGATTCGTTGTGGGCTAGGGCCGGTTACGAGGTCGCTTGGCAACAGTTCACGCTGGAAACCAACGAGGCACGGGAACGCACATCGCCCCCTGCAAACAAAGGCCAACTTAATTTGAGCGAGACGAGCGAGGCGGTGAATATTTCCGGCACAAATTTCTCCGCCGCCTTCAATCGTGCGTCGGGAACGTTGGCCTCGCTGATCTTTGACAACCATGAACTCTTGGCGACCAATGTGGGCAGCGGGCCAGTCGCCCAACTCTTCCGCGCGCCGACGGACAATGACAAAGGTTTCGGCAAATGGCTCGCGCGCGACTGGCGCGAGGCGGGACTGACTAATCTGTCGCGTCAGGTGGATTCTTTTGCGGTCGAGCGGACGAAATTAGACGCCGTGCGCGTCACCACCGTCGCCCGGAGCAGCGGCACGCGCGGCGGCTACCGATTGAAAACCTGCTGGACGATTCGCGGTGACGGCACGCTGGAAATGGAAAATGACTTCGTGCCGTTCGGGGAATTGCCGCAATTACCCCGCGTCGGCCTCGTGTTGGGCTTGGCCAAAAATTTTGAGAACGTCCGCTGGCTGGGGCGCGGGCCGTGGGAGAATTACTCCGACCGCAAGGCCAGCACTGACCTCGGCGTCTGGGCCAGCACGGTCGCCAACCAATACGTGCCCTACGTCCGACCGCAGGAGACCGGCAACAAGGAAGACGTGCGCTGGGTGGAATTGACCGATGGCACTGGTCGCGGCATGCGGATTGCCACTCGCGAGCAGTCCGTGGCTTTTTCCGCGCTCCATTTCACCGCTGCCGACCTGACCGCGGTGCGGCATAACTATGAATTATCCCCGCGTTCGGAAGTCATCCTCTCTCTGGACGCCAAAATGAGCGGTTTGGGCAACAGCAGTTGCGGCCCCGGCATGCTGGAACGCTTCGCCGTTCAGCCCCAAAACTACCGGTTGCACCTCGTTTTCTCGCCCGTGACGCCAAAATAGTCCGGTTTGCGGCAAAAACGGCTCATATTTTTTCATTTTCTTTCAAAGCAAATTTCTTATGATGCGTGGCTGGTAGATAACTCAATAATCACCCAGACCACCAAATAATTTATGCCACTGACACATACCAAAGACCTGTTCGCTAAAGCGCTCAAAGGCAAATACGCCCTCGGTGCTTTCAACGTCAACAACATGGAACTCATCCAGGCGATCGTCGAAGCCTGCGAAGAGGAAAAAGCTCCGCTGATCCTCCAGATTTCCAAAGGCGCCCGTCAATACGCCAACCCGGTTTACCTCAAGAAATTGATCGAAGCCGCCGTCAGCCTCTCCACCGTGCCCATCGCGGTTCACTTGGATCACG
>CAIWFB010000278.1 GCA_903911825.1 uncultured Verrucomicrobia subdivision 3 bacterium | reverse complement strand
GGTCCAAAACTTTACAGCGAGGTGAACTATTTGCCAGATGATTACTTGATCTTCGGCCGCGAAACCGCCGGTTTGCCCAAGCAATTACTGGCAACGCATCCTGAAGGCTGGTTACGGATTCCGATGTTCAACGCCGAATCCCGTTCGCTGAACCTTTCCAACTGCGCGGCACTGGTTTTGTTTGAGGCGCTACGGCAGCAAGGTTTTTCGGGGGAGATTCTTTAACGGTCGGTTTACGTAAAATCGGCTGTTAACAACCAAAGTCGTCCGTTGCGCGAGTTGGCATCGCGTGCTAGTATTGCTGCCACAATGTTTGACGATGATTCTAACGCCAAAGACAATGGCAAAAAAACGCCCAGCGGCGGCGGTAATAAATTTTCTGTATTCACCCTAGTGGCTTGGACAGCCATCATCGCGGCGATGGTTGGTCTGTTCATGATGCAGAAAAAATACACCACTCCAGTGGGGCCGATCAGTCAGTCGGAATTCTTCGAGAAATTTGAATCTTCAAACATCGTAAGCGCCACGATCATGTTCAACCAGCAGACGTTCCCGCTGCTGGAAATCGATGGTAAATATCTCGCTACGGATAAAGACGGCAAAGCGACCAAAGAAGAAGTGCCGTTCGTTGTCCGAAACGTCTGGTTGACGCCAGAAATGCAGCGCGACCTTGTTCGCTCGCACAGAGTCACGGTCAGTTCGCCGAATGTGATGTTGCAGAATGTCATTTGGGGCATTGCACCATTCATCATTCTGGGCGTGCTCTTCTGGTTCTTTTTCATCCGCCAAATCAAGATGGCGGGTAAAGGCGCTTTGAGCTTCGGCAAAAGCAAAGCTAAAATGTTGGCGAAAGACCGCAACAAAACGACGTTCAAAGATGTCGCGGGCGTCGAAGAAGCCATGGAAGAAGTTTCAGAATTAGTCGAATTTTTGAAAGATCCGAAAAAATTTCAGCGCCTCGGCGGACGTATTCCAAAGGGTGTTTTGATGATCGGGCCGCCCGGCACGGGCAAAACGCTTTTGGCTAAAGCCATCGCAGGCGAAGCGGATGCGGCATTCTTTAGCATCAGCGGTTCAGATTTCGTGGAAATGTTCGTCGGCGTGGGCGCGAGCCGCGTGCGCGATATGTTTGAGCAGGCGCGCAAATCCACTCCCTGTTTGATTTTCATTGATGAAATTGACGCAGTCGGTCGCAGTCGTGGTCACGGTCTCGGCGGTGGCAATGATGAGCGCGAGCAGACGTTGAATGCGTTGCTGGTGGAGATGGACGGCTTTGATACGCAGGAAGGTATCATCATCATCGCGGCAACGAATCGTCCCGATGTGCTCGATCCTGCGCTGTTGCGCCCCGGCCGTTTTGATCGCCAAGTCACGGTGAATTTGCCCGACGTTCGCGGTCGCGAAGCAATTTTGAAAGTTCACGCCAAGAATGTGAAACTGGCGCCGAACGTTGATCTATCAATCATCGCGCGCGGCACGCCGGGTTATTCGGGTGCGGAACTGGCGAATTTGTTAAATGAAGCGGCGTTGCTTGCGGCGCGCACGGGTAAAAAATCCATTGATATCGGTGAGTTAGAAGAAGCGCGCGATAAAGTTCGCTGGGGTCGGGAACGTCGCAGCATGGCGATGTCGGATGATGAAAAACGCGGCACGGCTTGGCACGAAGCTGGTCACGCGCTGGTTAATGTTTTGCTCACGCACACCCATCCCTTGCACAAGGTCACGATTATTCCGCGCGGTCGCGCACTCGGCGTGACGATGATGCTGCCGAAACAAGATATCTTGAGCCAGCGGAAGAAACAGTTGGTTGACGACATTGCTGTGGCCATGGGCGGGCGGATTGCTGAGCAGATGATCACCGACGACATTTCATCCGGTGCCTCCGGCGACATTCAAATGGCCACGCAAATGGCCAAGGCCATGATTATGCACTGGGGCATGAGTGATAAATTGGGCAACGTTCTCTACGGTGACAGTGAAGAATATGTTTTCCTTGGTCGTGACATGAAGCGTTCAAAAGAATACAGCGAAGAAACCGCCAAGGCCATTGACGCGGAAGTGAAGCGTCTGTTGGATGATGGCTACAACACTGCTAAAAAATTAATTGAGGAAAATCGGGACAAGCTCGAGATCATTGCCAACGGCTTGCTGGAATACGAAACGCTTGATGGCGCGCAGGTCGCGGATATTGTTCGCAACGGCACCTTCACGCCGCCCCCGAAACCGCCCGTTAATGTTGGGCCATTGATAGGAGCCCCGGCTGGCACGGTTTTGCCTGAAAATCCGCCCAAGCCTGCGCCCCCGAAGTTGCCCGGTCTCGGTTCGCCGACGCCTGCACCAGCAATTTGAAGTTTTCAAAACCAAAGCGGCGGTCAAAATGACCGCCGCTTTTTTGTTTTAATTAGTTCAGGAGGACTTCTCTACGTTCTTCAAATCTTCGGCCAGAAACTGTGCCACGTCTTTGAAGCGGGCAACATTCTCCGGATTCATGGCCATCAAAGTCTGGTGCGCCTCTAAACTGGTGCGGGTGATTTGTTCGTGCGACGGATTGATGGAGTCAGACACACAAGCCTTGGCATCTTCGGGTAAGCGCAAGGGTCCGGCGCTTAAGTTGAAGAGGTGAACTGCGCCGAGGTTTTCTAAAAGTTCACTGACGCGCGTCGTGGCATTGAGCAGTTCGATACCGCGTTCAGAGGGCGCGCCATTGGGATTCAACTTCATGCCGAAGCCCGCGAGCACACCCAGAAACGTGCTGTCCATCAAGACGCATTCCGTCAAATCAATCATGAAATGCCGGAAACCTTTCTGCGCCAGTTGATCCAGTAGCGTCTTGAAATCTGGGCTGGAAGCGAAGTTCGCCCGCCCCGTGATTTTGATACACGCGCAGTTTTTCCCGACTAAAACAGATAAATTTGCCGCTGCCATAGTTGATTAAAATTTAATTTACTGCCGCCGTCGGAGTCACAATTTGCACCAATGCCTGTTGTAAAACTAGTGCTTCATCAAGCCCACTGGACACGAGGCGTTGGTTGCACCGTAGTAAAATTTCCATCGCGCTGACCAGCTCGCCTGACGAATATCTTTTCGCCTGCGGCAGGGCTTTGTAAAGCACATAAGGGTTGAGCGCCAGCGGATTAAACTTCTTATCTGCTGGTAGTTTATCGGTCGGAACGCGTTCGAGTTGAGCTTTGAACGAATTGTAATCTCGTGCCTCTTTGATCCAGCCTTCACGCAACATTTCCTTCAGCAGCAACATCGCGCGCACTTTACTGATCAAACCGTAAAGCAGACCGATTTCCGATTTGTCCTTATCAAACTTGGTTTCCCACAACTCTTCATCGAGTCGCTTGAGCAGGCGGGGCAAATCTCGATCGCCCAAAGCATCGCCCAGGGCAAAGGCGCGGGCGGTTTTGTTGCGTGAGCAAATCGCATTCACGTCCGGCAATTCCACGCGGTTACGGTCGCCGATGAACAGGCACAGTTTTTCTACTTCGGTTTCCAATTGGCGCGCATTGGGGCCGACGCGATTGATCAATTCTGCCAACGCTTCCGGGCCCACTTCCTTTTGCTTTTGTTTGAAAGCGCCGCGCGCCGCGATTTCAGCGTTATCCGCCCAACCTTTATCATCTGCATCCCACGCGGCAAACGTCTCTACCACCCCGAGCTTATCGATGGTTTTGAAAAAAACTTTACGTTTGTCCACTTTACCGGCGCTGATGAGCAGGCGCACGCCTTGCCAGTCAAAAGTTTTAAGCTCTTCGGCTAGGTTGCCGAGCATTTCGGTAACCGCTGCCGCCGAGGCCGTGCGGTCTTCTCCGAGAAAATTACAGTCGCGCAGCCAGACTACTTTGCCGCCGCCAAAAAAGGGCAGGGTGTGCAACCCTTCGCGTAATTTGCTGAGAGCGGTCAGGGCCTCGCCGCTATTTCCCGCGCTGGCTTCAATGATTTCGTGATCCATGCCGCCCAGTTCGGCGGACCACTGTTGAAAGACTTGTTTGGCACGTTGCTTGACGGCGAAATCATCGTCGCCGCAAATCAGCAGAAGTGGATTGGACTGCGCAGCGGCCATTTAATCAGACTCGGCGTCGCTGCTGGAGTCGTTGATCTTGTCGAGATATTCAGTCATATCTTCGACTTGTGCGAACAGGGAAGAGGAAACGAAAATCGGCCGCTTTTGCGCTGCGGCCAAAGCTAAACAATCGCTGGGGCGCGCATCAATCTCAACAATCTTTCGCTCGGCGTGCAGTTCGTTTTTTTCCTGCAAAATCAGCCGCGCAAAATAAGTGGAATTTTTTAGGTCGGTGATGATGACGCGTTCGACGCTGATGCCGAAGCCCTGAAAGATGCGATTCATCAAATCATGCGTCAGCGGCCGTTCCTTGGGCTCGTCTCGTAGAAACATACCAATGACGGAACCCATCTGCGGTTCAACGTTGATGACGAAAACTTTTTTGTCATTGCCGACAAACAGCGCGCATCCGCTGTTCGCGGGGAGAATTCCTCGGATTTGCACTGGAACCACATCCTGTTTCATGCCCAAAATTTAAGCTTAATCACGTGAAAAACAAGCTCCGCATCAGCTTAATTCACCAGTGTCCGTAAAGGTTTTTTGGGATTTTAGCGTCCGCGGGATAGACGAGGTAAACGGCATTGTGCGATTTCGTCCACGAGTGAATGACGTCGGCTCGCTTGTAAATCCGACGCACGCTTTCACCTTTTTCCAAGCGCGTGGCGGGGTCATTGATGACCACATCGCCGTTATCCGTGAAACCGATGCAAACGATCAGGTGGCCATCTTTATCCAGCGGTCGTCCGGGCAGCAGCCAATCCCAGCGAGCTGAAAGCACTACTGGAATGCCCGCGTTGATCCAATCCTCGACCTCGGCCAAATCATCCAGTCGTGTCACGTAGCTTCTCATGCCGGGAAAACTACCGGCAAAGGCGGTATTGAATGGCCAATTTCCCGTGCCTTTGAAATCTTCGTCGTAAACCGCTGCGGCTACTTGCGGCACGGTTAAATCCATTTCGGGACGGTGCAAAACTTCCGCCCAGCGCGACAGGACCATCGAAAGCGAAGTCGGACTGCACCAGCCCTTGGCGTTTGGATATCCGTGTTGCGAATGTTCCGGTGTGGCAATTATTTTACCCCAGGCCTGATGATTGGATTCATGCTGGGTTGTTAGCCGACTTGTATTGGCGAATGAAAGCCCCAGAAATTTTAGCGTCGGCTGAATGCCATTTGTGCCGCCCAGTGTGATCCGTAAGCGCACCGTGTGCGCTGGTTCGGGTAAAATCAAAGTATCCGTATCCACGTTGCCGTCGGTATCTTTCTGACCTCGAACGCTAGTGCGCGGAAATGTGACATTATCTAACGACCAATTGGCTATGGTGTAGAACTTCGTTTGGCGGTTCGCGATTTTGGCCGCCGCCTCCACCCGCACAAAGGTGCCCACCGGGGCGTTGGCATTCCAGGACACTATCAACTCATTCCACGCAATCGGGGCCGTGATTTCCGGCGACAGTAAGCTGACGGTTCCATTTTCACCGGTCGATTTAGTGAAGCTGGAAAAATCAGTTAAGCTGGAAAAATGGCTGAATGTATCTTCACCGCTTTTAGGAACGCTGCGGCAACCGGTCAGGCAAGCGGTGAGCAGTAGCAGACTGAGCGACATCCTTTTTAACATGGCCATATCATTGCGGCGCTTGAGAAAAATGTCCAGCGGTTGCCGGTGAGTTTTTTCGGTGTAATTTTAATTCGACCCGCCATCGCTTCATTGTTAGCTTTTCATCACTATGTCACCCGACGAAATTTTAATGGAAGCGGAAGAGAAGATGATCAAGACCGAAGCGGCGGTCTCCCACGAATTTGCGGGCGTGCGCACCGGCAAAGCTTCTGCCGCGCTTATCGAAAACATCCAAGTCGAAGTTTACGGCTCCATGATGCGTCTGCGTGAAGTCGCCAGCATCTCTTCGCCGGAACCACGCCAGTTGGTGGTTCAGCCATGGGATGTCGGCACCACGCAGTCCATTGAGAAAGCCATTCAAAAATCCAATCTGGGCCTTTCGCCCGCCACGCAGGGGAAAATCATTCGCCTTACGTTTCCCGAGTTGAGCACCGAGCGCCGTTTGGAATTCGTCAAGATCACCAAAAAAATGGCTGAAGATGGCCGCGTGGCTGTCCGTCACGTTCGCCGTGATGCGATGGAAGAATTAAAAAAATCCGTCAAAGCCAGCGAGACCAGCGAAGAGGAACAGGAAAAAGCTGAGAAGGAAATCCAGAAGCTCACCGATCAATATATCGCCAAAATCGAAGTGCATCTCGCGCAGAAAGAAAAAGAAATCACCACGGTGTAACTTTTCTTAAACAATCTAACCAAAGCAAAACCGGCTGGAATCACTTCCAGCCGGTTTTTTGTTGATTTGAATTATTCGCGGAACGTCGCCTGCAACTGCGTCTTGAACGTCGCCACAATCTTTTCGTGCGACGCATTGATCTCAGCTTCCGTCAACGTTTTGTCGGCAGCACGATAAGTGAACGCATACGCCAAACTCTTCTGGCCTTCCGGCACATGTTTGCCGCGAAACACGTCAAAGAGTTCCGTCGCTTCCAAGTTCGCTGGCTTGGCTTGTTTGACCGCTTGCAGCACGGCTTCGTGCGTCACCGTTTCCGGCACAATCATCGCCAAGTCGCGGCGGCTTGAGGGAAACTGCGGCAACGCTTTGAACGACTTGCCGGCATTCCGTTTTGACAGCAGCAAATCCAAGTTGAATTCCGCAAGGAACACGCCGTCGCGCAGATCGTATTTCTTGGCGAGTGTCGGTAGTAACTGTCCGAGTTCGCCCAGTGGCAGTTTGCCTCCGAGCGTCACGTCCGCCGATTCCAAGAACAACGCCGTGCTTTCCGCACGCTTGCCGAAAGCAATGCCGCGCAGGCCGAATTGCTCAAGCAAATCTTCGACGACGCCCTTCAAGTCATACGCATCAAACTTCGCCTCCCGTTCGCCGCCGCTCCAGAAGGGCAGGGCGCGCTGGCCCGTGATAGCGATGGCCACGCTGCGATTTTCTTTGATCTGACCATTTACGTTCGTGAACACGCGTCCGATTTCAAATAGTGCCACGTCGGTGTTTTTGCGGCTGACGTTGTGGTGAAGAATATTCAGCAGACCCGGCAGTAAACTCGGGCGCAGCACATCCATATCGCTGCTCAACGGATTCGCCAGCGCCACGATGCTTTCAGCGGCCACACGACAATCTTCTTTCGCCACGAGCGTCTGACCTTGCGATTCATTCAGGCCACGGCCGGTGAGGATGCGGCGCACTTCGCTGATTTGGTCATAGACGGAATCAAACGCATTCGCGCCGAGCGCCCCGCGCGGCGGCGTGCTGGGAATTTTTTCAATGCCAAACAGCCGGCCAACTTCTTCGATCAAATCCACTTCGCGCTTCATGTCCACGCGCCACGACGGAACGCTGACTGTGCATTCGCCCGGTTGTTGCGACACCGTATTCAAGCCGAGTTTGTTCAGGTAGGCGACTTGGTCCAGATGCGAAATGCCGATGCCCAGCAAATCTTTCGACTTCGCGAAGTGCAACGTGATTTCTTTGTGCGCTATCGGATTTGGAAAATGATCAATCGCGTGGCCCAGAACTTTTCCGGCCGCCAAGTCACAGATCAATTGCGCGGCCCGACGGCTTGCCCAATCGCAGATGCCCACATCGCCACCACGCTCAAAGCGGTAGGACGAATCCGTGCGCAGCTCCAGCTTCTTGGAAGTCGCGCGGATGTTCTGCGGTTTGAAATACGCGCTCTCGATCAGCACGTCCACCGTCTGGTCGTTGATCTCGGAATTTTTCCCGCCCATCACGCCCGCGAGCGCCACGGCCTGCGTTTCGTCGGCGATGAGCAGCATCTCATTCGTCAGCGTGCGTTCCTTGCCGTCGAGCGTCGTGAACTTTTCGCCCTCGCTCGCGCGACGAACCACAATCTTTGGCGTATTCGTTCCGCTGGCCTTGAGCAGGTGATAATCAAACGCGTGCAACGGCTGGCCGCTTTCGAGCATCACATAGTTCGTGATGTCCACGACGTTGTTGATGCTGCGCAGGCCGACCTTTTCCAGAATGCTCTTCAACCAATCTGGGCTTGGCCCGACTTTGACTTGGCGGACGATGCGCGCGGTGTAGCGCGGGCAAAGTTCCGGTTCATCGTTCTGCACGCTGACCAATCCGTTGATCGGTTCGGATTCCGTGTTGAGAAATTGAATTGCAGGAATCTTGAGTTCGTTGCCCGTCACTGCCGCGATCTCGCGCGCGATGCCGATGACGCTGTTCAAGTCCGGACGGTTCGGTGTGACTTCGAGGTCATAGACCACGTCGCTGCCGCTGCGTCCAAGATACTCGCCGAACGGCTGGCCGACTTTCGCGTCTTCGCGTAGGAGGAGCAGGCCGTCTTCCTTCTTGTGGCCGATGGCTTCAGGGTCGAGGCCGAGTTCCTCGTGCGAGCACATCATGCCGTGCGATTCCACGCCGCGGATCTTGCCGACCTTGATGGTGAAAGGTTCCTTGTCGCCCGCCTTCATGGGCAACGACGCGCCGGGCAGGATGAGCGGCACCTTGTCGCCCGCCTTGAAATTCTGCGCGCCGCACACAATCTGGCGTTCGCCTGTGCCATCGTTGACGCGGCAGACGGAGAGCTTGTCCGCGCCCGGATGTTTGTCGCGCGTGATGACCTGCGCCACGACGATGCCGTCGAACGCGCAGGAGATTTTCTGCACGCCCTCGACTTCGAGGCCGAGCATGGTAAGCCGTTCGGTCAATTCCTCGGGCGACCAGTTGAAATCAACGTATTGTTTGAGCCAATTGAGAGTTACTTTCATTTGCCGAAATAGTTTTTAGCCACAGATGGACACCAATGGCGGATTAAAATTGTTTCAAGAACCGCACGTCGTTTTCGTAGAAGAGGCGGATGTCGTTGATGCC
>CAIWFB010000277.1 GCA_903911825.1 uncultured Verrucomicrobia subdivision 3 bacterium | reverse complement strand
TGCGCGCCGCTCGGTTGCAACCCACGCGTGCGGCGGGCAGCGGACTGCCCGCCCTACCAGTTGGTCCGGTTTGCCTTCGCCCCCATTTCCCCACCACTAGGCAAAAATTGCCTACCGGACCTCAAAATCAGGCTGCCGGATTCCAAAGTGAGTGGTCGGGGAAGGCAAATGTGCCTGCCGGAGCGGAAAGTTGGCCTGCCGCCCTCGAAAATTGCCTGCCGGACTGGAAAGATAGGCTGCCGGATAGAAGAGTTAGGGTGCCGGATTGGGAAATGAGCCTGCCGGAGGTCAAAGTAGGCCTGCCGGGGATGAAAGTGAGTGGGCGGGGAACGAAAGTTTGCCTGCCGGACATAAAAGAATGCCTGCGGGAGACCAAAGTTGCGCTGCCGGATTGGAAAATTGGCCTGCCGGTTGGAAAAACGTCGAGGTGCCAGCCCCATTCCTGCCGCCGCGTGGGTCTTGCGGGTCGTAAAATAAAAAAAGCACCGAGGTTTGAACCTCGGTGCTTTTCAGTTGAATCGGTAAACTTAATCCGCCGCCGTCAAACTCATGTCGCTGGTAAAATAGAGGATGCGACCGCAGTTCGGGCAGGTGACGATTTCGCCTTGGCCGCGGCAACTGGTGACGATCTGCGTGGGCAATTTCATGTGGCAGCCGCCGCAAGCGCTGTGTTCCACGGTGACGACGACGTTTTCGCCTTTGCTTTTGAAAAGGCGTTCGTAGCGGCTGCGGGTGACTTCATCCACGGCTTCGGCCAATTGCGTGCGGCCGGTCTGGAGTTCAGCCAATTCCTTTTTCAGATTCACTTCGCGCTGGTCAATGAGGCCGATCTGGTCTTCGACGAGTTTCTTGGCGGCGGCGGCTTCGGCGGTGGCGCGGACGAGGTCTTTGGCGGCGACTTCGGCCTGTTCCATGAGCACGATCTCGGCTTCTTCGATCTTGTAGATGACTTCTTTGGCCATCTCGATCTCGTGGGTGAGGGCTTTGTATTCCTCGTTCTTGCGGGTCTGCAATTGTTGGTTGAGGTATTTCTCGATCTGCGATTTCTTGGCTTCGATCTCGAGGTCGCGCTGTTTGCGTTCGGATTCGATCTGGTTGACGCGGGTCTTGGCACCGACCATCTGGTTCTGGGTGGCGGAGGCTTTGGCGCGGAGGCCATCGCGTTCGGGCCCAATATGGGCAAGTTCCTGAGTGACGCGGGAAAGTTTCCGGTCGCGATCCTGCAAAATGAGAAGTTTCTCAATGATGTCCTGCATGTCGCGGAGGCTAAAGGTCGGCCGCCGCCAAGTCAATTTTTCGTCCGCGGGGAGCGCAAGTTTCTTCGGCGCGCGGAACGGAATTCACAAGTGCAGGATGTGTTTGGCCACGTTGAAAAAGATGACGATGCCGGTGACATCCACCAGCGTGGCGACGAAGGGCGCGGAGCAAACCGCTGGGTCGAGCCGGATGAGGCGCAGAAACATCGGGAGCATGGCGCCCACGACGCTGCCCCAGAGCACCACGCACAGCAGGCTCACGCCAATGGTCAGGGAAAGCATGCCGTAGTTCTCGCCGTAACCGTGCGGGCCGGCGAGGCCGAGAAATTGCCAGAGAAACACTCGCGCCATACCCACGCTGGCGAGGATGCAGCCAAGCAAAAAGCCGGTGGCCAACTCGCGTCGCAGAACGTGCCACCAATCTTTCAGCAATACATCGCGCAAAGCCATGGCGCGGATAATGAGCGACGTGGCTTGTGAACCGGAGTTGCCGCCGCTCGACAAAATCAGCGGCACGAAGAACGCCAGCACCACGACTTCTTGGATTTCGCCGCCGTAATTCTGCATGGCCACGGAGGTGAACATTTCGCCGATGAACAAAACGGCCAGCCACGGCGCACGTTTCTTGACCATTTCCCAGATGCCGGTCTGGAGATACGGCGCTTCGAGCGCTTTCATACCGCCGAGCTTTTGGATGTCTTCGGTCGCTTCCTTTTCGGCGACATCCAACACGTCGTCCACGGTGATGACGCCCACGAGCACGTCGTTGGAATCCACCACGGGCAGCATAGTCACATCGTATTTCTGAAAGGCGGCTACGGCAGTTTCCTGATCGTCCATGGCGCGCAGAAAGAGCTGCTGATTTTCCAACACTTCTAGCACAGAAGTCTGCAACGGCACCACGACGAGGCTGCGTAAGCGGACGAAATCCACCAGCCGACCTTTGCTATCGGTGACGTAAAGCTGATTCATAGAATCGCGCTTGTGTTCCTGCCGCCGCAAATCTGCGAGCACTTCGCCCACAGTCCAATTTTGCTGGATGGCGACGTAGCGCGGCGTCATCCGGCGGCCGATGGAATTCTTCGGATACCCAAGGAGGTCGGTGGCGATCTTGCGCTCTTCCGGCGACAACAGGTTCAACAATTTCTGCGTGGCGGCCGCGGGTAATTCTTGCAGCAGCGCCGTGCGGTCGTCGGGGTCGATGTCGTTGAGGATTTGGGCGACCTGTTCGGTGCCGAGGGCGTGCAGCAATTTTTCCTGATCCGCGAGCGGCAGATGTTCGAAGACTTCCGCCGCCAATTCGCGTGGCAACAACCGCAACAGCACGGCTTCGTCGTCGGCTTGCAGGTCGTAAAATATCTCCGCGATATCCGGCGCGGGAAAATCGCAGAGGATTTTCCGCAGCCCGTTGAAGTCGCGTTGCCGAATCAATTCGGCCAGTTCCGGCTGGAGCAGATTACCAATCACGTCATCAGTGAATGCGATGCGCCCCCATCCGCAAAGACCAAAAAGGTTACAAATTATTTTTTGGTTAAGTTGCTGGGAGCTGTTGAAATAATTTTTCACTTTCGCCAAGCTGCGCGCATGAAAAGGTTGATCTGCTTCCTCGCAGTTTGCGTTATTGGAAATTTTGTTTCCCGTGCAGTTGCCCAAATCTCCGCCACCAATGAACCCGTGTCGGGCATCCGCATCCATTCGGAAATCCAAACCAACCCGCCGCAGCGCTTGTTCGTGGCGGAAGTGGACTTGAAAAGCTCCAAAGTGCACCTGCGCGTGTCGCGCGGCGGCCCCGACCCTGATGGCGGGGGCAAATGGGAAACCACCTTGATGGAGCCGACGCAGATCGCCGCGCGGGAGAAATATAATTTCGTGGTGAACGGCGATTTCTTCAAAGCCAAAGGCGTGAATGACGGCGAAGGAACGAATGCCCATTTCCGCGCCGCCCAGTGGGCGTTGGTCGAAGGTCCGGCGATGACTGCGGGCGAAACCTGGGCAACCGCATCCAACGCCCGCCCGTGTCTCGTGTTGCATAAAAATAATTCGGTGACGATTGAGCGGCTCACGAGTCCGTCAACGGATGCGTTGGAAGTGATTGCGGGTAACACGATTTTAGTTCGCGATGGCAAAGTGGTGCCGCACCAAACCAAAGTGCGTCATCCGCGCACTGCCGTTGGTCTGGATGCCAACGGGAGCAAACTTATTTTCCTCGTCAACGACGGTCGCAAACCCGGCGTGGCCGTGGGTATGAGCTACGATGAAGTCGCCGCAGAAATGGTGCGGCTCGGTTGCACGGAGGCGCTGAATCTCGATGGCGGCGGCAGTTCCGTGATGGCGGTTCGCCCGCTAAACGCCGAAAAATTCCAAATTCTCAACGCGCCCACCGATGGTCGCGAACGCGCCGTGGCGAATGTGCTGGGAATTTCCGTTGATCCGTGAGTCAGATTATTTCGTCATCGCCGGACGTGGACGCGGTTTGTGAAACGCAAAAATATCCGTTTGATGCCGGTTGCCAGAGCGCGAGTGATGACCGTTGCCGTTGCTGAAAGCCGGGCTGTTCATGCGGTCGGAGCTGATACCGGTTTTGATTTCTTGCGTGAGGTCTGCCACGCTTTGCAGAATCCGCGTGGGTTGATAGACGTAGTCGCTCAGCACTTCCATCTGCGTCGAACCGCTCAAGACGAGAAACGATTGCATCCCCGCTTCCACAGCGCCGCGAATATCCGTCTCCATCGTGTCGCCAATCATCACGATATTTTCCGGTTCGTTCAGGCTCAAATCAGCCAACTTGCGACGGGCGCGATGGAACATGTAGCCATTTGGTTTGCCCAAATAATACGCTCGGCGGCCCGTGCTCGCTTCGAGGAACGCCGCTGTAGCACCCGCGCCCGGTCGAGTTTTTTCGCTGGAGACCGGGCACCAATTATCCGGATTCGTCACCAGTAAACGCGCGCCGCGCTCGATACATTCGTGCGCTTTGGTCAGACGTTCCATCGTCGCTGTGCCTTCGCCCACGACGACGTAGCGCGGTTGGATGCCATCGTTGGGAATTTTTCGTTCGTGCAACGCCGCGAGCAAGCCGCCTTCACCGATGACATACACCGTGCAATCTGGATCGGTTTCACTCAAGAAGTCCGCCGTATTCATCGCCGACGTATAAAAATGACGCGGCGATAATCCCGAAACGCCCAAATGTTTTAGGCGCACTTCCAGATCTTCCGGTGTGGGCGCAGAATTATTCGTGAGAAACAAAAAAGGCGTGCCCGTCGCGAGCAAAGCTGCAATGAAATCCACCGCGCCGGGAATCATCTGATTCTCGCGGTAGATCACGCCATCCATATCAATCAAATAGCCGGTCTTCATAAAAAATATATTGATCTCCCGTATTTTTGGTTTTGGGAAAATTCTCTGGTTGAACACCAAAGACTCAAATCTTCGCCGTGGTTTTGGCAACAGCTCTAGGAAAGCAGGATTCCTGCCGGACGCAAATTGATGCTCAAACGTGCCGAAAATGGCTGCCATCGAACAAATCTCGCAGCGAAAGTGTTCACCCTGCCAAAAAAGAACCAACCTCAGCGACGAGCCACTGGGGTTGGTTTTAAAAATTATTTTCGCCGCCGATGATCAGCCTGCGCGTTTCGCCCAACGTAATTTCGCCGACTGCGAACGCGGGTTGTCGCGTTGCTCTTCTGCCGTGGGGCGGATGACGTCATGCGTCACCATTGAATAAATACCTTCGCGATAACCGCTGGCAAACGCTTTCTTCACGCGGCGATCTTCGCCGGAATGGAACGTCAGGATTGCGACTCGACCGCCGGGTTTCAGGCACGCGGGTAAATTGCGGAGAAAAGTTTCCAGCGCGGAAAATTCATCGTTCACTGCGATGCGCAAAGCTTGGAATACGCGGCGCACGTGGAGGTGAGCGTCTTCCTTAGCCACGAACGGCAAGTTGGCGCGGATAGCCGTCGCCAGTTCGTGCGTGGTGTTAAATGTTTTGCCCGCGAGCGCCGCACCGATTTGCACCGCCTTGGGTTCGTCGGAATATTCCATGAGCATGGAAGCGAGCGTGTCGGCTTTCACCTTTTGTAAAAAAGCTGAGACCGGCTGGCCGCGCTGCGGATTCATCCGCATGTCGAGCGGGCCATCTTGCTTCACGGAAAAGCCGCGCGATGGATCATCGATCTGCATCGAGGAAACGCCAAGGTCGGCCAGAATCATATCTACCCCGCTGATTTCACTGGCCGCGAGCACCTGTGGTAAGCCGCCAAAATTACTGCGGTGCGCGGTGAAAACGTCCGCGCCAAATCCCGCCGCGTGCAACCGCGCTTCGGTCTTGGGTAATTCAATCGGGTCGTGATCGAGTCCCAGAAGTTTTCCGCCGGGCAATATCATCGCGAGAATTTCCTGCGCGTGCCCGCCATAGCCGAGGGTGCAATCCACGGCAATTTCTCCGGGCGCTGGCACCAGGGCTTCTAAAATTTCCGCTACCATGATGGGACGATGCGTGCCCGCTGGCGTTTTTCCCGAGGCCACAATTTTGGCAATCGTCTCGGCGTCCTGAGCGTGTTCCTTGTATTTGTCCTCAAAGCGGCGCGGGTTTCTGCCGCTGTAACGCACGCGGCGTTTATGTGGGGCGGACTCGGAAGCGGGTGAATTTTCTTCGGACATGGCCGACATTTTGCGATTCTCGGCGCTTGAATCCGAGACAAATCATCGTAGTGGGCGGCGGTGCCGCTGGTTTTTTCGCGGCCATCGCGGCCGCCGAGCAAGGTGCAGCCGTGACGCTGCTGGAAAAGACGGGACGCTTTCTCGACAAGGTTCGCATCTCCGGCGGCGGACGCTGCAACGTCACCCACGCTTGTTTTGAACCGCGCGAATTTGCCACCCGCTATCCGCGCGGCAGTCGGGCGCTGCTCTCGCCGTTTTCTAAATTTTCTGCGCGCGATACCGTGGCGTGGTTCGAAGCGCGCGGCGTGAAACTGAAAACCGAAGCCGATGGCCGCATGTTTCCCGTCACGAACACCTCGCAGACCATCATGGATTGCCTGATGAACGCTGCGACAAATGCTGGCGTAACATTGCGGCTGAATTGTGCGGTGGAAACGGTGACGAAAACTGCGGACGGACAATTTGAATTATGTTTAGTTGGCGGTGAAAAACTGACGGCGGAAAGATTACTGCTCGCCACCGGTGGCTGTCGCGCGGCAGCAGCAGGCCAACTTGCCACATCGCTCGGTCACACCATTGAAGCGCCGGTGCCGTCGCTATTCACGTTTCAGATCGAAGTGCCATGGCTGCGGGCGTTGGCCGGCGTTTCGTTGGAAGATGCGGAAGTTTCCGTGCCCGCCGCGAAGCTGCGTGAACGCGGCCCGTTGCTCGTCACGCATTGGGGCTTGAGCGGGCCCGCCGTTTTGAAAATCTCCGCGTGGGGCGCTCGTTCGCTACATGAGTTGAACTACCAATTTCCGCTCTTCGTAAATTGGCTACCGAAATCCAACGCCGAAAAAATCGTCGCAGAATTTCAAGCGCGGCGTTTATCAGTGGGCGCTAAATTATTGCCGAACGTGCCGCTGTTTCCGCTGACGACGCGATTGTGGGAGCAATTGATTCTTGCCGCCGGTGTGCCCCGTGAAACGCGCTGGTCGGCCCTGACGCGGCAACAATTCCACGCGCTCGCGCAGCAACTCACGCGCACGGAATTTCTCGTGACGGGCAAAAGTTTGAACAAGGACGAATTTGTGACCTGTGGCGGCGTGAAGTTGGGCGAACTGAATTTCCAGACGATGCAGAGCAAAATTTGCCCCGGACTTTTCTTCGCCGGTGAATTGCTCGACATTGATGGCGTGACGGGCGGGTTTAATTTTCAAGCGGCGTGGACGACCGGATTTGTGGCAGGCAATGCGATGGCTGCTAAATGAAAAATCGCCGCCAGAATTAAATCTGACGGCGGCTGCGTTTTAATTTGCGGTTACTTTTTCAATTTCACCGCGTATTCCGCGACGCGTTTGCCGAGAATTTCACCCGTGAGCTTGTCGCCTTCGCTGGGCGCGACGTCCGGTGATTCCTGCCCCGCTTGCGCCATCACGCCACTGTTGCTGCCGAGACGATTCACCCCGTTCGGCTGCAAGGGCATTTCTGGCTGGCCGATCCAGATCATGCCTTGCTGCATCGCCAGCGTGAACAGATAGTGCAACGTGCTCAACTTGTCGCCGCTTGGGCTCATCGAGACCGTGAAGCCCGCCGCAATTTTATCTTTCCACGCCGAGCTGAACCATTTGCCCGCCGTGGCGTCCGCGAACGCTTTGAATTGCGCCGCCGGTCCACCCATGTAAGTCGGGCTGCCGAAAATGATCGCATCGCTCGCGTCGAGCTGGGCGAATACTTCGTCGTTTTTGTAACGACCTTTCACGATGTCGTCGCCGTTGATGGCGATGAGGTGGGTGATGACTCCGCCGACAGAGGCTGCGCCCTTGTTAACGGCTTCGGCGAGTTTGGTCGTATGACCTGCGCCGGAGAAATAAATGACTGATACAGTAGGCATAATTTTATTGGGATGAATGGGTTGATGGAGGAATAGATCACTTCGTAACGGCCGCTCCGGCAATGCTCAACGACAAATCAATCGTCGTGGAAACTTTGTCTTCGTATTGACCTTTCGCCACGTCGAAGTCGCCGCGGTTGATGACGAAGTTCGCGCGGATGACGAGCAAGTCACCCTTCAGATTCGGCACGCGGGAGCTCAATTTATCTTTTAGGTAGGTGAGCTTGACCGGCGCCGTGATTTCCTTGGTGACGCCGTGGAGCGTGAATGCGCCGGTGATGTCCGCCGTCGTCACGTTGCCTTCGGTTTTCACATTGGCGAGCGACTTCGCTTCGAAAGTGATTTCCGGAAACTTCTCGGCATCCAGCCATTTGTCGCTGTGCAGGTGCGTGTTCATCATCGGATTTGGCACCGTCAAAGACGTCGCTGCCACCGTGATTTTGCCCGTAGTCGCCGCCGGGTTTTCCGCGTCGAACGAAACGGTGCCGGTCACGCCGTTGGCACTGCCGTTGATGGATTCCAACGGGGCATCGAGTTTGAACACTGCGTTGTTGACGCCCTTCGGATCTTTGAAATCAAAGGACTGTGGCGCGGCATAAGCCGCCGTGGTGAGAACGAGCAGGGGAACGATTTGATTTAGTTTCATAATGGATTTGTTGGTTTGGTTTTAGTTGTTGGTTGATGTTGGTTTTTTACCGCGAAAGAAAAAGGATGCGCCGATGAACAAAGCCGCTCCGCCAAAAGCGGCACCGAGAAAATCCACGCCCGGCAAAAATTTCTTTTGGTAGGTGATGCCCTCAATGCCGGTGACTTCATCGAGCGTTTTCACCGCCACGCTGGTTTTAGTGAATCCGCGATTGGCACCGGTGGCCAGCCAGATTGTTCCGCCAGCCACCAGCAACACCATCGCGAGAATTTGTAGAATACGTTTCATGTTTTAGTTTAGGTCGAACAACAGAACCTGTGACGGTTTCGTGGCCGTAATGTTCAATAATTCCTCGGCGCTCACCGCCACGGCGTCGCCGCCGGAGAGCTTCGCGCCGTTCACGTCCACTTCGCCCTCGGCCACGTGCACCCACGCATGACGATTGGCAGCGAGCGGATGTTTCACCGATTGCCCCGCGTCCAGCTTGCCGAGCAGCAACTCCGCGTCCTGATGGATTTCCATCGAGCCATCGCGGCCGGTTTTGCTGGCGACGAGGTGCAACTTTCCCGTCGGCGCAGCGGCGTAATTCTTCTCGGCATAACGCGGCTTCACGCCTTTCGTGTCCGGCATGACCCAGATCTGCAACAGGCGCAACGGCTCCGTCTTGGACGGATTGAATTCGCTGTGTTGCACCCCGGAACCAGCGGCCATGTATTGGAATTCACCGGCGCGGATCACGCGGCCATTGCCCATCGAATCTTTGTGTTCGATCGCGCCGCTGACGACGTAGCTGATGATTTCCATGTCGCGGTGCGGGTGCGCCCCGAAACCCATGCCCGGCATCACGAGGTCATCGTTGATGACGCGTAAGCTGCGATACCCCATCCAGCGCGGGTCATGATAATCCGCGAAGCTGAAGGTGTGATAACTATCCAGCCAACCGTGATTGGCGTGGCCTCTTTCGTTGGAACGGCGAATCGTTTTCATGTGACCACTATGCGCGTGGTTCCGGTTTTGCGGAAATACCATGTTTCTTGCCTCACCATAACTAATAGGCATACTCGCCGATGAAATGGATTTGAACGACTTTTTAGGTCCGCAGCCGATCGTCATTGACCTGCAAGCCGAAAACCGGTGGCAGGCCATTGACGAATTGGTTGGCTGTCTGGTGACCAGTGGCAAGATCAAGCTTGAGCATCAGGACGTAATAACGGTCGCTATCAAAAAACGCGAAGCCTCAATGAGCACGGGAATCGGATATGGTATCGGGATTCCGCACGCTTCAACCGATTTGGTTAGTGAAGTCATCGGAGCAATTGGCCGTTCACGTAAAGGAGTCCAATTTGAGGCACTAGATGGTAAACCCGTCCGCATGGTGATGCTGTTTCTCGTTCCACAGGGCCAATTCCAAAAGCATCAACAGACGCTGGCCAATCTCGCTAAGCTGCTGCATAACCCTGATTTCAGGGACGGTTTATTTGGTATTTGAATATGGAACTCCGTCACTTCCGCTATTTTGTTGCCGTTGCCGAGGAAGAAAATGTCTCTCGTGCCGCGCTCAAGTTGCACGTCTCTCAGCCGGGCTTGAGTCGGCAGATCCGCGATCTGGAGGATGAGATTGGTTTTTCGCTCTTCGAACGCAGCGCCAAGTCCGTGCGGCTGACCAAGGCGGGAAAAGTTTTTCTGACGGGAGCGCGCGAAGTGTTGCTCCACGCCGAAGAGGCCGTGAAAAAAGCCCGCGCCATTTCGGGCGGCATCAGCGGTGAATTGAATGTCGGCTATGCGCCGTCGCTCACGGTGCAGATTCTGCCAGTGATGTTGCGCGCGTTTCAGGGCGAGCAGCCGCACGTGCGCGTGACGCTGCACGATCTGTCTTCGGAAGAAATGTTGACGCAACTCGGCAGCAAAAAATTACAGGTCGCGCTCACGGTGCGACCACCGACGAAACAGTTGCGCGGACTCGCCTTCGTGGAGATTGCGCGCTACGCGATGGTGGTAGCGGTGGCGCCCAATCATCCGTTAGCGAAACTCAAAGCCATCACCCTTCAGCAAGTCGCGCCTGAACCGTTGATCGGATTGAATCGTAAAGATTATCCGGAATATCACGTCGATGTTAAAAAACTGTTTGCCACGGTTGGTCGTAAACCAAACTTTGCCGAGGAACATGAAGGCGGCACTAGCATCATCGCTGCTGTGGAAGCGGGGCGAGGGATTGCTCTGGTGCCGAGCAGTCTGGCGTGCATTGTCGGGACGAGGGTGAAATTGATTCCGTTGAAGCCCGCTTTGCCGCCGATATCCGTCGGTGCGGTCTGGCGAGCGGATGAAAGCGGAAAACTGGCTGAACAATTTGTCGCCACCGCTAAGTCGGCTTGATTCCGCACGCCGAAGCAGATTCACTTTCCCCATGGGCAAGACGTATATTTATGGCTGCGGGCTGTGCCAATACCGCGTGAAAGTTTCCGGCGGCCCCGATAGCGGATTGGATTGTGACGTGCAGACGATTGTCTGCCGCGATTGCCGGGAATTATTCGACGTCTTCACCCGCGTGCGACGGCTGGCGGCGACGGCGGGAAAATTCAAATCAAAACATCTGGAAATTCCGCCGGTGGCGTTGCCTGGTTCGCCAGCGCGACAAGCTGGCTGGCAAAGTTTCAAGCCCGCTTGTCCCGCCAATCCCAAGCATCGGATCGAGTCGTGGCAAGACCCTGGGCGCTGTCCGCGTTGCGGAAGTTATCTAGAGAAAACCGGCCTCCCTTTTCGCCTCTGGGATTGACGTCGCGAGAGCCAGCGCTCGCTCGCCGAGGAAACTACTCCGGCTGCCGTTGGTATGTGACGAGGTAGAGCTTGGTGCCCGCGACACTCTTAAATTCAGTCGGCCGTTTCGCGCCGGAAAGATCATAGCAGATTCGCAACGTATCCTTGTTCAAATCGTAGATAGCCGGAAACGTCTTGCCGTGGTTCGGACCCTCCGTGCCGGTGACTGTGATAAGCTTGGCCGTGGCCGTGGCCGCCAGCGTGTAAGCGCCTCGGTCCGGATGTTCGCCGACGAAGACTTCGTATTTCCCCTGCGCCAGTTTGAGGCTGATACTTTTCAAGACCGCTTCGGGCAGAGGCTGGCCGGCCAAGACCGCCGAAGTTGGTCGCCATTTACCTTGGATTGCTTGGGCATCAGCCGGAGTCTCCGCCGCAAACGTCGGCAGCGCCGCACCGACCATTAAAACGAACAGGAGCCAATAATTTTTCATCATAGCACGAGGGGTTAAATGTGATGGAACTAGCTTGTCTTGGGTAAGTGGATGTTTATGCCAACGAGGGTTGGCTTCGATAACGAGTTAGGTGTCGTAGTCATATCTCACTCGCCAAACTCCAACTGGAGAATCTGGCTCATCGGAATAATCTGGGAATGAGAACTGCCTGTTCTCTGAATCTCCAGAAAAGTGGGATACAACTTGCCAGTCATTTCGACGCCATACTCTCCAGCAGGCTGTGAATTTGTCGGCAACGTCTTCATGCGAAAAAGCCCTGACTGAGAAGTCGGCGTTTCAGACCACACGACCTTCCAGATGACGCCTTCTTTGAGCGGCGCTGACTTCTGGTCGCAGCCAGCAAGAAAACCAAACACCACCAGACAACCAATCAGGGCGATATGTTTTTTCATAACATGAATGCTGTCCGACATAACAGTGAGCCTCGTTTTTTGAGTTTCATCACTCCGCTTGGTTGCGACGTTAAATCAGTTTGTTTAGCTGGTCGATCACTATGTTGGTGGTGTTCGTGCAAACCAGTTTTACGGTAGGGTTGGGCGCACAATGGACAACTCGGCGACCCGGTCCCGCCCCATTTGGTGATGGCCGCCCCAAATGGCGGCGGCGAATTAATTCGTTCCGGCGGTTTTGATTGTGTGCTAGGGTGGCGGCGGTTTTGGAAGAGCGGAGAATCGCTCCGGGCGCAAGTCCGGGGAGGAAAGTCCGAACTCCATAGAGCGCGCTGCTGCGTAACTCCGGTTCCGCCGGAGATACACGCAGGGGATCCGTTTCAAGACGGGTCAACGGACAGTGCCACAGAAAATAAACAGCCTTCGGCGCAAGCCGGCGGTGATGGTGAAAAGGTGCGGTAAGAGCGCACCGCGTGAAGCGCAAGCGACACGGCACGGAAAACCCCAGCGGGTGCAAGGCCAAATAGGAAACCGAGGAGCGGCTCGCTCCGTGCTTCGCGAAAGCGGACAGGTTTCGGGTATCGGTCGCTTAGACAAATGATTCTCTCCGCTCGCAAGGGCGCAGACAAAATTCGGCTTACAGCTCTTCCAAAACCAATTCCTCTCCTCGTAGCAGCCGACGTGAGTCGGCTCATTTATTCCGGCGAGAACGTGAGAAGAATTTGAGCGGACTCACGTCCGCTGCTACACAGTTTTATTTGGAACTTTTCCACACGGTCGGTTCGCTCAGATTGCCAGTGCGATCCACAGCGCGGAGGACGATGGCGTCGGCGGAGAAATTTTCGCGGTAACGGCCGGCTTCATTCGCGGGAAAGATTTCGGTGGTCCAGGTGGCGTTGGTGCGGCATTGCAACAGCCACCAGCGGGCGGGTTCGCCCACGCCATTTTGCCAGCGGATGGTCACGGTTTTTTTCCACGGCGAGACGTTGAGTTTGGGCTTGGCGGGCGCGGTGGCATCCAACCACGGCGAGGCGGGGATGAGCGCGGGCTGCTGGTAACTATCGCGGAGCAAGGTGTTGTCGAGCGCGGTATTCTTCATCAGCGCGGAAACACTCCAGTGGATGTGGCCGGGCGCGGGATAACGGCGCGTGGCGCAGATTTCATTGACGATTTCGCTCGGCTGCCATTTGTCACCGACGTTCAGAGAATTCATGCCTGACCAGAGGTGGCGATGCCGGACGTTCTCACTGTTCCACCAGTCGAGGAGCGTGGTGAAGCTTTGGCCTTTGGAATCAATGGCCCAGTAGAGTTGCGGAGCCATGTAATCGCACCAGCCTTCGCGGAGCCATTTGCGGGAGTCGGCGTAGAGCTCGTCGTAGGCGTCAAAGCCGCTGATGCTGGGCGGATTTTTCGGTCGCCAAATGCCGAAGGGACTGATGCCAAATTTCACCCACGGCTTCGCGGCTTTGATGGCGCGATAGGTCTGTTCCATGAAGGTGTCCACGTTGCGCCGGCGCCAGTCATCGCGGGAAAGTTTGCTGGCGGAACCGAATTTTTTCCACGTGGCGTCGTCTGGGAAATCGATTTTTTTACCGGCGGAGTTGGTTTCTTTGTAAGGATAAAAATAATCATCAACGTGAATGCCATCTACGTCGTAACGCCTCACGACGTCCATCATCA
>CAIWFB010000276.1 GCA_903911825.1 uncultured Verrucomicrobia subdivision 3 bacterium | reverse complement strand
TGTCCATCGTGATCTTGATAACGACACGGTCGCTCAGCACGCGCGTGCCGCCGGTGACGGCGCAGCGGTCGCCACCGCTTTCGCGGATGACGGGTGCGGATTCGCCGGTGATGGCTGATTCGTCCACGCTGGCCGCACCTTCAATCACGTCGCCATCGGCAGGAATTACTTCGCCGGCGCGGACTGCCACGATGTCGTCCTTACGCAATTCGGTGGCGCTGATTTCCTCGCTGCCGTTTTTGCCGACGCGGCGGCACTTGGTCAGCACGCGGGTTTTGCGCAAGGCCTGCGCCTGCGCCTTGCCCCGACCTTCCGCCATCGCCTCGGCAAAGTTGGCGAACAGCACGGTGAACCACAGCCACAGCGCGATTTGTGCGATGAAGCCGCGATCTGCCGCGGCGGTGAAAATATCCACCGTCGTCACGGCCGCGCCAATCATGGTGACGAACATGACCGGATTCTTGATCATCAGGCGCGGGTCGAGTTTCTTGAACGAATCCACGACCGCCGGCCCGGCGATGTTCCGGTCGAAAAGCGAAGGAGCTTTGTGAGTCATAAAAAAATTTCAGCAAGGATTAAAACAGTTTCCCCTGAAGCATCAGGAAGTGCTCGACGATCGGGCCGAGCGCAAGGCAGGGCAGGAAATTCAGTGCGCCGACGAGCAGCACAGTGCCGAGCAGGAGAATTACAAACGTTCCGCCGGACACCGGGAACGTGCCGCCGCTGGCCGGAGAAACTTTCTTTTGCGCGAGCGAACCGGCGAGCGCCATGATTGGCACAATCATCAGGAACCGCCCGATGAGTATGGCGATGCCGAGAGTCGTGTTATACCACGGCGTGTTGGCACTCAAGCCGGCAAAGGCGCTGCCGTTGTTACCGACGCACGACGAATAGGCGTAAAGAATTTCACTCAAGCCATGCGGGCCGTTGTTGTTCAAGCCAGCCAAGCCCCACTGGCTCACAGCGGCCCAGGCTGCGAAGCCAAGAATCGTTAGGCAAAGAATCAGCAGCGAGAGCATGGCCATCTTCACCTCGAAGGACTGGATTTTTTTGCCGAAATATTCCGGTGTGCGCCCGACCATGAGTCCAGCGATGAACACGGCCAGCACGACGAACACGAGCATTCCGTAGAGTCCCGCGCCGACCCCACCAATGATGATTTCGCCGAGCTGAATGTTGAACAACGGCACAAATCCGCCGAGCGGCGTGAGGGAATCGTGCATTGAATTCACTGCGCCGCACGAGGCGTCGGTAGTGACGGTGGCGAACAAGGCCGAATTGAAAATTCCGAAGCGGACTTCTTTGCCTTCCATGTTGCCATCAGCGGCAGCAATGCCGAGTTGCTGGTGAATGGGATTGCCGTGCGCCTCCGCCCACCAGCACAACAGCGCGCCGCCGAGAAACAGGATCATCATCGCCGTCCAAATCGACCAGCCGTGCGCCTGATTTTTGGTCATGCGGCCGAGGTAATACGTCAAGCCGCTGCCGATGGCGAAGATGGAGAGCATCTGCAGGAAATTGGCAAGCGGTGTGGGATTTTCAAACGGATGCGCGGCGTTGGCGTTGGCATAGCCACCGCCGTTGGTCCCGAGCATTTTGATGGCGACCTGCGAGGCGACTGGTCCTTGCACGATGGTCTGGTCGGTGACGATTTGTTCCTCCATTACCGGATTTCCGGCTTTATCGAGCACGGGTTTGCCGTTCGCGTCAGTTTTGGCCACGGAAATTTTCATCGGCTCCAGCAACGTCGCTTTGGTGTAAGGACTGAAATTCTGGATGACGCCTTGCGACACGAGGAAGACGGCAAAGACGAGGCAAAGTGGCAGCAGCAAATAATAAGTCGTGCGGACGAGATCTACCCAAAAGTTCCCGAGCGTGGCGACCGAGTGCCGCGCGATACCGCGCACGAGCGCCGCCGCGACCGCGATGCCAGTGGCGGCTGAACTAAAATTATGGATGACCAGCGCCACCATCTGGGAGAGATATGACAGGGTGGCTTCGCCGGAATAGCTCTGCCAGTTGGTGTTCGTGGTGAAACTGACGGCGGTGTTAAATGCCAGGTCAGGCGACAGCGCACCGAAACCTTGCGGATTGAGCGGCAGGTGATTTTGCAGCCGTAAAATCGCGTAAGTGAAAACGCAGGTCACCGCGCTGAACAGCAGCATGGCGATGGTGTATTGTTTCCAACCTTGTTCGCGTTCCGCCGACACCCCCATTAGCCGATAGGTGATTTTTTCCAGCGGCTTGAGAATGGGATCAAACCACGTCCGGCCTTTCATGTCCAAGACTTGGCCGAGATACAGCCCCATCGGTTTGGTGATGAGGGCGAGGGCGGCCACAAATAGGCCAAGTTGCAACCAGTCAATTGAGCGCATAATGATTCCTTAAAATTTCTCCGGGCGAAGCATCGCCACGATGAGGTAGATGAATAGCAGCACCGAAATGCCGCCCATGATGAGGTTTTCCATAATCAAAGTTTCTCGCAGCAAGAGGCGTAAAATCCGCCGGCCACAAAGAAGGCGGTGACGATGCTGAGGTAAATCAAGTCAGTCATAAATACCCAGCCACTGTGACTCAACCAGCACGGGCGGCCTAATTAAAAGCCGGTGCCAACGTATTAAAACGGCGTTAAAGCACGGCTTTACTTCACGAAGGACCGAGGTGTTCAGTCCTCCCGTTAGTGCAAGATGAGGCTGGCCGCATCGTTAAGGCCGGCAAACGCCACCCCGAGATTGATGACGCGTCACGATTTACCCGAGACCCGCGATCATCGGAGGCTAGCCGCCCATCAGCGAATGTTTCCTCTGGCGCGCGCTAGCGGATGCACGAGAGTGAACGGAGTCAGGTGGCTTTTTCGTGACGCAAAGTTTTATGGCCAGCCACCCAGTTGGGATTTACGCTTTGTTTGCGACTAATTCCGTCGGTAACATCAGCACAACCCTGCTGCCGTTAATGGTCAACAGAGCGAAAATTATCATGAAGTTCCAATTGCCACGCCGCCAACTATTCGCCCTGTCGGCGTGCGATTTTGCTGCTGTGATGGGGTTGATACTGTTTGCGGTGATTGAAAAAACGGTTATGGCTGAGGTGGTAAATAGCGCTGTGACCAACGCCGTGCGCGCGGAAAAATCTTTTTATCCCGCCGAGAAAAAAGTGTTCGCACAATACGGCGGCTCGGAAAGCTGCCGCGAATGTCACGCGGAGGAATATGGACTGTGGAAAAAATCTAATCACGGTCTGGCCGAACGGTTGGTGCAACCGGCGCGCGACCGGGCGGCGTTTGCCCCGACCAAAACTTTCCAGCACGGCTCGCAAACTTCGACGGCGAGTTGGAGCAACGGAGTCGCCAGCGTCACGGCCGTCGGGCTTTCACGCCAACCAGAGACACACGCCATTGCGCGCGTGATCGGCAATGATCCGTTATTGCAATATCTCGTCCCCTTTCCCGGCGGACGCTTTCAAATCCTTGAAGCCTCCTACGATCCGCATACGAATCAATGGTTCAATTCGTATGGTAACGATGATCGTCAGCCCGGCGAGTGGGGTCATTGGACCGGTCGCGGCATGAATTGGAATTCCATGTGTGCCACCTGTCACAATACTCGGCTGCGGAAAAATTATGACGAACCAACCGATACGTATCACACTACGATGGCGGAAATGACGGTGGGTTGCGAGGCGTGTCACGGGCCGTTGAAGTCGCACAACGAATGGCAGAAACAATTTGGCAAGTCGGGCACGCCCGACCCGACGTTAAAAAAACTCACGCGGCAGCAAACGGTGGACAACTGCGGCTTCTGTCATTCGTTGCGCTCTGATCTCACGGGCGATTTCAAGCCGGGCGATAATTTTTCCGAGCACGCCCAATTGCTGCCAGTGGATGCCAGCGAGCGCTACTATGCCGATGGCCAAATTCGCGGCGAGGATTACGAATACGCGTCGTTCTTGAGCAGCCGCATGCACGCGCGCGGCGTGGCGTGCATGGACTGCCACAATCCACATTCTTACAAAACCATTTTGCCCGGCAATTGGCTGTGCCTGCGCTGCCATAGCGTCGGTAGCAAGACCGCGCCGGAAATCAATCCCGTCACGCACAGCCGTCACAAAGTTTTTGGCTTCGACACGAACGGCGTTCAGGTGAGCGCGGATTTATCGAAATACAATTCCAAAACGGTGCAGGAGTCCGGTGGTGAATGCGTAAATTGCCACATGCCGCAGACGCTTTATATGCAGCGGCACTGGCGGCACGATCACGGCTTCACGAGCCCCGATCCGTTACTGACGAAGCAATCGGGAATTCCCAATGCCTGCAATCGTTGCCACCAGGACAAGGGCGCGGATTGGTCGCTGAAATTTTGCGATGACTGGTTTGGCAAAAAAATGGAACGTCCCGCCCGGCAACGCGCCCAAGTCATCGCGCAAGCACAGCAGGGCGAGCCGACGGCGGTGAATGGCTTGCTGGCGTTGCTGCCCAAAGAAGATTTGCCCTATTGGCGCGCGGTGGAAATGGATTTATTGGCTCCGTGGGCAGCACAACCGGAAGTCGCGGCGGCGCTGTTGCCCGGCTTGGAAAACACGAATACGCTGGTGCGAGCGGCAGCGGCGCGGGCCTTGGAAGGCGCGCTGGCGGCGGATGCTCCGGGCGTCGCGAGCGCGTTGCAGACCAGTTTAAAAGATCCCGCGCGTAATGTTCGCATCGCGTCCGCGTGGTCGCTGCGCGCGACGATCGATACGAATTCAACCGCCGGAATTGAACTGCAACATTATCTCGACCTCAGCGCCGATCAACCGCTCGGGCAGTTGAACAAAGGGAATTTCGCTTTTGCGCGAAACGATCTTGCCGCCGCCGCAAAATATTTTCAGAAGGCGGTGGCTTGGGATCCGTATTCGCCGCCGTTTCATCAGAGTCTAGCGGTGGTTTTGAGCGCGCTGAATCGTCCGGCGGAAGCGGTGCAAACTTTGGAAGAGGCCGTGCGGCTGACGCCTAACGATGTGGAATCACATTATCAACTCGGCTTGGCTTACAACGAGGTCGGCGATCTGACGAATGCCGCCGCGCAACTCGCCGCGACGGTCAAACTTGAACCGCATCACGTGGTTGCCTGGTATAATTTGGGGCTGGCGCAAAATTCTCTGGGCCAGACCGGGGCCGCTATCAACTCGCTTGGTCGCGCGGAAGCGTTGGCTCCGAATGAGGCGCGGATTTCTTACGCTAAGGCCACTATTCTTGCGCGCCAGGGTAAAAGTGCTGCCGCTGTCAGCGCCTTGCAACGTGTGTTGGCGATTGATCCGGCGCACGTCGAAGCGCGACAGTTGCTCGCCATCTTACTGAAATTCAAAGAGCCGACCAAAACGAACCCAAGCAAATGAAACCGGTAGTCGCATTGGCAAGCGCGGCTCCACTAGCTCCGTGGACTACTGGTGAGCGGACGAACCAGGCCAGTTTGTTTTTTGGCGAAGCTGCCGTGGGGAAATCGTCGTAGTAGGCGGGTTGATTGTAGCCTGCGCTGGTGGTTGAATCTTCGTAATAAGATTGTTAGTCTTCCGGCCTATGGGACGCCAATGGCTACATGCTAAACGTTTGGTTGCCGGCCTGAAAAAGGGTCGGACGACCGGTAAACTGGTTCGAGAAATTTCGGTCGCCGCCAAAATGGGCGGCGCAGACCCGGCGGCCAATGCCCGCCTGTTCACGGCCATCGAAAAGGCCAAGAAAGACAGTGTGACTAAAGACGCCATTCAACGCGCCATCAACAAAGGCGCGGGCGTCGGCGATGAGAAACTCATCATGGAGCACGTGGCCTATGAAGGCCGCACGCCGCACAACGTGCCCGTCATCGTGGAGGTTTACACTGATAACGTGAATCGCACCGCCCCGGAAATCCGCGTGCTCTTCAAGAAGGGGCAGCTCGCCACCAGCGGTAGTAACAAATTTTTATTCGACCACGTTGGCTTGGTGGAAGCCTACCACGCCGATGCCAATGCGGATCGCGAAACGGCCGCCATCGAAGCTGGCGCCAACGAATTTGAAACGCTCGCGCACGAGCAGAATGACGATATTCCGGAAGCCGCCGCCGGCGCGAAGTTCATCTGCGAGCGCACCTCGGTCGCGGCGGTCGCCAAATGGCTTTCCAGTAATGGCTGGACGGTGGTGACGAGCGAAATCGGTTATGTGCCAAAACAATTTCCCGAATTGACGGAAGCGCAGCACGCGGAAGTCGGTGAATTTCTCCATGCGCTCGACGAGCACGATGATGTGCATCGCGTCTGGGCGGCGGTGAAGTAAATCATTCGCCAACAAAAAAACGCCGCGTTGAAAGTTCAACGCGGCGTTTTGATTTTCAGGAAAAACTTATTTCGCGCCTTGATCAATCCAAGCGCGGACGAGGCCGACTTGTTCGGCCGTCAACGGTTTCGCGGGCGGGCCGAAATTGCGCGGGCGTTGGCCGAGCGCGTTCGTTCCCTGCGGGCCAGGGCCACGTTCTTCGCCTTCGCGCCGTTCGCGGCGTGGCTCGGCACCTTCGCCGCCTTCATGACCTTCGCTGCGTTCTTTCATTGCGGGCACATTGGTGCCTTGCGGACCACCGGGACGACGCACGCGCGGCTTCGGCGGCATAGCGATTTCCGGGTCGAGTTGGGAAACTGATTTGACGAGCAAGCTGTTCGCGCTGTCGCCCGACTTGAGGATCGAACCCATCTTGGTGCCTTTCAAAACCCCTTCGAGCGTATCGAGTCGAAGTTGAGCTTTCGGGCGTTCCGCACCGTGGCAGCGCACGCAGGAATCTTTGAAAATAGGGAGAATGTCCTTTTCGAAAGTGACATTTTCAGTTTTCGCAGCGGCGGGCAATTTGCTCCAGTCAACGGCGGCGGCTTGCGCCGAGAAACCGGCGGTAGCGCCGGCTAGGATAATTACAGTCAATAATTTCATGGTTTAGAATTTTAGTTTAGTGCGCAAAAATCATGGCTCATTCCCCGCAGGCGTCACGCCAAAAATCACTTGAGTTTTAGGCTGGGCAATTCTGCCTTTGCGCCTTCGGCGATGGCGTGGTCCGCCGCAAGATTCTCCCCGCTCCACAGTTTTTGCGCCGTCCAACGCGCGGCCGGTGCGCTCCAAAATTCGTCTGAGGGCGGCAGGCCGAGCGGGAGCAAGCCCGCGCTGCACAAGTAGAGGCTACCGGTGGAAATGTAGCTTTCGCCGATGTCAGGTTGATGGCCGCAGAAGCCAATCTGTAACCAGCCATGCGCATCAAACGTTCCCGGAGCCTCGATCATTTTGCGGATGACCGTGGTTAAAGCACTGCGGACTTGCGGGGGTTTGATGTGCTCTGGCAGTTCCCGTAGCCACGTGATTTGCGCCAACGTTTGAAAGGCGCCAAACCGATACGCCATGGAGCGGCCGAAGCAGGGGAAAGAGCCGTCCGGCGCGATGAGTCGTTCCTGAATTTCCGCATAGCGTCTCGCCCGCTTAAGCACGAGTGCATGCGTCGGAGCAAAGGCGACATCGTGGTTTTTCAAAACCGTCAGCACATCCAGCAGCATCGGTTGGATGACAAAACTATTGTAGTAATCGAAATGAAAAAATATCCCGTCGCCATAAGCGCCATCGCCGAGATACCAGCCCAGCATTTTCCGAACGCACTCTTCGAGGCGCGCGGGCACCGTAGGTTCGCCAAATTCTAACAGCGCCGCTTCAACGGTGGCGGCGAACATCACCCAATTGTTATTCGCGGGCGTGGGAATTTTGCGGGAAGACTTGAAAGCGGCGATGACTTGAGCTTTGACGCGCGGCTCCAATGGTTCCCACAACATTTTCGGCGCGCGCAGAATGCCTTGTGCGAGAAACGCGGCATCCACCAGCGGTTGTCCGCCGGTGATGAAATTCATGAAATCCGGCGAGGCTGGGTCGGTGGCGGCATCCAGCGATTGCTGGGCAAATCGCCGGAACTCCTGTTGCAATTTCAGCTCGTCTCCCGCAAGATTTTCCAAGGCTAACCACGGTGCTAGACCGTAAAGCAGACGGCCAAAGGCTTCCAGATAAGTGCAGGCGGCGCGCTTGGCTCCGGTTTTTTCTTCGACCGGCATTTGTTTTATTAACTCGCGCCGCGCTAAATTTTCCAACACTGGTCGCGCAATTTTTTCGGCGGTTGCCACCCAGTAACGGCGGTCATCGCCCATCGTTGGTGCGGCTATTTTATTTTCCGTTGCTCGCAGTGGTAAACCAGCGGCGCTCAGTGCGCCGATGGCGGCGGCGGATTTAAAAAATTCACGGCGGGATTTCATAGCTCTAATTAAGTGTTGGCAGAATTTTCCACGGGCACAAGTGCTGCCATGTCGCACGGCAGGCCGATACTATCGGTATAGTGAAGAAAGGTAACCTGCTTGGCGACGGCATCAAAGTTAGCGAATAGCATCGTAGCCGGATAATCTAAATGGAATACGCCCGGTTCGCCTGCCTGGCGGGCACGGCGGATGCGGTCGCCAAATGATGGATGAGTGTCAAAAATTCCCGTCCGCGAAAGACCGACGGTGTCCTCGATCTGGCTTCGCGACTCAGCGGGCATCCTCGCCTCTGTTTTAGAGAGAAATGCCGGGAAATTATCGGGTAAGTGGCGGTTAATGTTCCACGAGGCTCGCATGGATTTATAGCTCTCCTTGGTGGCTGCGCCGAGCACGTTTAGCCGCTTGGCCGTCTGTTCAAAAGCTGTGCTTCCAGCGAGTTTGATCTCGTAGCTGTCCGCATCGTATTCCATTTGTCGCATCAGAAAGCAACAGACACCATGACCGAGATACATGAGCAACTTCAGCAAAAAGCGCGAGAATCCCACTGCGAGTTGGGCTAGCCCGCCTACGATCATCACGCGCCAATCCTCGGCCTCGCTGACCCAAGAGGCTAACCACTCATCCCACGCATCACGTTCATACACGACTCGTGCAAACCACGCATTCACCGTGCGGATGATATAGCTCAAGCGCATTCCAAAGCCCTGGGTGAAATGTCCAAATTCATGCGCGATTACTCCGGCCAGTTCTTGCATCGTCAATCCCTGCACCAAAGGTAATCCGATGGTGAGCACGAGGTCATTGCCAAGCAGGCTGGCCGCGCCGCGCCGAAAACTTGCCGAGGCATTCAATTCGCAGTCGAGATCAATCCGGGTAGGCATGGGTGCACCCACTGTGTCGCAAATCTTTCCGATGAACGCGAAGAGGGTAGCGTCTACGCCGGGATTCAATGCTAGCGGCTGCGCGCGTTTTGGTTGGCGGGCGAAGAGCGGCTTGATCATGAAAAAGACCAAGATGCAGCCGATGAGTAGGGGCGTGAGATAGGCAAACAGCTTAACCAAATAGAAGCGTCCGCCGCCCGTCATGGAGGCCAGCATGAATTTGGCGTGGATAGCGTAGTAACACACCCCCCAGCCTGCTGCCAGAATCATCGCGATGTAAATCAGCGGCAAGATCACCATCATCAATGTGACCAACAAGAGGCCGGCTTGATAAAGGAAAGAGACCGGCGTGCGTGGAATGCCGTTTTGAAAGGAGTTTAAAATTTCTGGCGAACTCGGTTTTGAGCTGGCCGACTGTGGTGCGGAGGCTAGCGACAGCACCGTTGGCGTCTTGCAGTTTAGGCAATCCACGGTCATGTCCGCGGCCTCGATCGGAAACTCAATGTGAGTGCCGCAATTTTGGCAACTACACTTGGCGTATAGCACTTGGTTCATTGGTTAGATTAGTTTCAATTCACCGCTGCCCGTCGTATCACGCGAATAATTCGCGATAGAATATCAATCGTCGCCCCCGCCACCATTGCCGGGTTTCTTCTCCCAACTACGTTTGGCTTTTTCGGGCAGGCTGGTGTCCACGCGCGCGTAGTAAGTTTTTTCACCAAAAATACGATTCACTTCGTTTTCCAGTTCGATGGAAGGCGTGACACTAAAACGTTCGTGAGCTTGGATAAAAATCGTCGCGCCATCCGGCTGCATCAGGCACAGAAACAGCGGACATTTGCCGGGATGTGCTGAGGTCAGCGCGTGAACACGTTCCATATCTGCCGGTTGCAAGTGCGCGGTGTTGAGCCGTAGGTGCACTTGCTTGGTATATTTTTTCGCCGCATCGGCGAGCGGCATGATGTCTTGCGGAAAAATCTTCGGACGATCTTCGCCCGTGCTGACTTCGCCGACGACGAGAATGGCTTTGTTGGCTTCGAGCAACGGGCGAAATTTTTCGTAATCGTTCATCACCAGCAATTGCACCGAGCCTTCCAGATCTTCGAGCGTCACCATCGAATACGGCTTGCCGGATTTTTTGGAAACCCCGTGCGTGACGGCGGCAATCATGCCGCCAATCCGCGTCAAAGTGCGATTGGGTAACTCAGCCAATTTGGCGGTGGTGGCGAGGCAAAATTTTTCCAGTAGCGGCGCGAGCGGTGTGAGCGGATGGCCGGTGACGTAAAAACCCAGCAATTCTTTTTCATGCGCGAGCAATTCGTGCTGCGGCCATTCGGGCAAATTAGAAACCGCTTCTGGCATCGGCGGTGCCTTTTCTTCAAGCGCGCCGAAAAGTGAACTTTGGCCTTTTTGTTTGTCCGACAGAATGCTCGCGGCGCGTGATAACGTGCGTTCGATCTGCGCCGTCAGCGTCGCCCGCGTCTGGCCAAAGCCATCGCACGCGCCGGTTTTGATGAGCGCTTCCAACGTTTTGCGCCCAAGCGAACGACCATCTACCCGCTCGCACAGTTCCGCGAGCGACTTAAATTTCCCGCTCTCGTTCCGCGCTTTCAGAATCACTTCGACCGCACCTTCGCCTACGCCTTTAATCGCCGCCATGCCGAAGCGGATGGCTTGGCCAGCCGTGAGGCTGTCGCCGGTGGTGGATTTGCTGCGCGGTGCTG
>CAIWFB010000275.1 GCA_903911825.1 uncultured Verrucomicrobia subdivision 3 bacterium | reverse complement strand
CACCCTCGTCGGGTGGTGCCAAAAAAATCTCCGCCATCAACGAAGCGGTCATCCGCATTGCGGGCAATTCGCAGGACGGCATCCAGGCCATCGGCGGATTCCTGGCGCGGCTCGCGGGCCGCAGCGAACAGGAGGTCATGACGTTCATGACCATTCCCGCCACGATTTCCGGCGGCGCCTCCATCTTCCAAGTCCGCATGGGCAGCGGTGAAGTGTTGAGCTCCGGCGACGAAGCCGATGTGTTGCTCGCGTTTTATCAGCACAGCTACGACGCCCATATCACGTCCCTCAAAAAAGGCGGCATTGTTCTTTATGATTCCGACCACGTCGTGCCGAACGAAGAGCTGAAGAGTCAATATCATCACCTCGGCATCCAGATTTCTGGTCTCACGGTGGAAGCCATCGGCGGCACCGCGAAGGACAAAGGTAAAAACATTTTCTCGCTCGGTCTCATTGCCAAGATGTTCGATCTGAACATTCCCAAATTGGAAAAACTCATCGGCGAACGTTTCACGGGCAAAGATCCGAGCATCCTAAACACCGCGCTTTCGGCGTTTCATGCCGGTTACGCCAACTCGCTCGGAAACGTGCTGGAAACCTTTAAGTTCGTGGACGCACAGAAAAAAGACGGCTCCCAAGTCGTCTTGAACGGCAACGAAGCCATCGGCTACGGCCTCATCGCTGCCGGTGTGCGTTTTGGTGCGGGTTATCCGATCACGCCGTGGACGGACATCATGGAATTGCTGCGCCGCGAATTGCCCAAATACGGCGGGATGTTTATTCAAACGGAAGACGAAATCGCCGCGATCTCCATGGCGATCGGCGGCAGTTACGCCGGCCGCGTCTCGGTCACTGGTTCGAGTGGTCCCGGTATTTCGCTCAAAACGGAAGCGCTCGGTTGGGCGGTCATGGCAGAAATGCCGTTGGTTATCATTGACGTGCAACGCGGCGGCCCTTCAACGGGTATGCCCACAAACATCGAGCAATCCGACTTAAATATCGCCTGCTTCGGCGGGCACGGCGATTCGCCGCGCGTCGTCATCGCCCCTGCGAATGTCGAAGACTGTTTCTACATGGCCATTGAAGCCGTGAACATCGCCCGCAAATACAGCGTGCCGGTAATTTTGCTGACGGATCAAGGCATCGCAACGCGCATTGAAGCGTTCGTGGAACCGAACCTCGAAAAAGTTTGCCAAGATATTTCGCCGGACTTCACGCCCGTTGCCGATCACAAGCCCTATGATTTGTCCAAGCCTGACGGGATCACGACGCATCTCGCGCCGGGCACGAAGGTGAACAGCGGCAAATATCCCATCGTCACCGGTCTCGAACATGACGAGCTCGGCCATCCGACTGGCTCGCCGAAATTGCACATGCAGATGACCGCGAAACGCCGCAAAAAATTGCAGGCGCTAGGAGCCACCTTGCCCGTGCCAAAAATTTACGGCCCGTCCGAAGGCAATGTTTTGCTCGTCGGCTGGGGTTCCACTGAAGGTCCGATCAAGGAAGCCGTAGATCGCGCGCGCGCCGCCGGCGACAGCGTCTCCTCCTTGCACATCCGCCACATCAATCCGTTGCCGCCCGGCCTCGAAAACATTTTTGCCGGCTTCAATCACATCCTCGTCGTCGAAATGAATGACGAAGGTCTCTATGGCTTCGGCCAATTCGGAGCGTTGCTCCGTGCGCGTTTCTGCGACCCGAAAATCCAAGGCATCAACAAGACCGACGGCCTCACTTGGAAGGTAAAGGAAATTCTCGAACGCGCCAAAACCAATGTGTCCGCTGGGCTCCGCAAACTGTAATTTTTAACGCCAAAACTTATGAGCGAAACTTTGATTCCCCAACCCGCCATCAGCACCACCACTCCTCCGGTCGAGGAACGCAAGGGGCTGACCAAAAAAGAAATCGCCGCCGACCACCCGACGTGGTGCCCCGGCTGCGGCGATTTTTCCGTGCTCGCGCTGTATTTCAAGCTGATTGAAAAGCGCAAGATGTGGCACGAAAAAATCACCACCATCGCCGGCATTGGTTGCTCCAGCCGCTTTCCGTATTTCGTGCAAGCCCACGGCGCGCACTTCATCCATGGCCGCGCGCTGCCGTTTGCTTCCGGTATTTCGCTTTCGCGTCCTGACCTGCACGTGTTCGTGTTCGGCGGCGATGGCGATGCCTTCTCAATCGGCGGCAACCATTTCACCCACACCGCACGCAAGAATATCAAGATGACTTACTGCGTCATGGATAACTGGGTTTACGGTCTCACCAAGAAACAGACTTCGCCCACGTCGCCGCTCGGTTTCAAGAGCAAGACCGATTTGTGGGGCGCGGTGGATTACCCAATCAACCCGATGAAACAGGCGATTTCTGCGGGAGCCACGTTCGTCGCGCGCACCACGCACACGAATCCGAATCACGTCTTGCAGATGATGGAAGCCGCGATGGATCACGACGGTTTCAGCTTCATCGAATGTTTGAGCGAATGTGTCGAATTCTATGAAGGTGCCTTCGATTCCAGCAACCCGCGCAAAGGCGGCGTGTTCAACGAAGTGCCCAAGACGCACGACGTCACGGATGAATTGGCCGCTTACAAACTCGCGGGCGAACCCTTCCCCGGCAACTTCGGCATCTTCTACAAGGTCAACAAACCCACGAAGAACGTGAAGGAATCCGAGATCGTCAAATCCTACCAGAGCAAAGTCGTTGGCCAGCAACCCTGGCAGATTCTCCAGAAGAATTTCGACAAGCTGAAATAAATTCATCTACGATTTGCGGTATACGATTTACGAGTCCGCTGGCAATGTCCACGGGCTCGTAATTTTTTGTGGTGCGCTAATCGTAAATCTAAAATCGTAAATTCCCATGGCCCACATCCACGAAAAGATTGATTTCACCGTCGCGATTTTCATCGTTCACGAGGCGAAAATTCTCGTCATCCACCATCGTAAACTTGGCAAATGGCTGCCGCTCGGCGGTCACATCGAGCTGGATGAAGATCCAGAAATCGCTGCTCTGCGCGAAGCGAAGGAGGAAAGCGGACTCGACGTGGAACTCCTCGGCGAACGTCCGCCCACAACCTCGCCTGGCACGCGTGCGCTCATCGCGCCGCGTTTTCTCGATATCCATCGCATCAGCGACACGCACGAACACATCGGCATGATTTACTGGGCGCGACCCAAGGGCGGGCAAGTCACGCTCGCCACGGAAGAACATCACGACATCCGCTGGTGTTCGCTTGCGGAACTGGAAACGCTCACGCCGCCGATGACCGATGCGGTGAAATGGTATTGCCATAAGGCGCTTGAAGAAATTGGCGGATGATGATTTCAAATCGGCAATCGTAAATCGCCAATCCAGAATTCCATGACGCATCGCCAGCTCAAGGCCGGCTATTTTACGCTCGCCGGTTTGAACACCGTGGCGACGTCGTATTATTTCAACTACCTCTTCTTCTTTCTGCGTGACCATTTCGGTTTTGGTAATCGTGGTAATCTCTGGGTCACGGCGATGTCCGGGTTCATCTACATCTTCGCTGCGTGGCAATGTGGAAAATTCGCCGCGCGCTTCGGTCGAGTGTTGAGTCTCAAAATCGGTTTCCTCGCGCTGTGCGCCGTGATGGTTGCGAGTGCGTTGACCTCACACAATGTCACGGCAGTGTTGGTGTTGGTCGCAATTTACAACGTGGTGCTGCTGCTGACTTGGCCCGCGCTTGAAGCGTTGGTCAGTGAACGGGAAACCCAAAGCGGCGTGCAGGAAATGGTCGGCATCTACAACTGCACTTGGGCCGGCGCGGCCTCGCTCGCCTATTTTAGCGGTGGAAAACTTTACGACGTGCTTGGCGCCGGCGCGGTGTTTTGGTTGCCCGCAGGAATTTTCTTTGCGCAATTTCTCCTTTTACTCTGGCTGGAAAAACATCACGACCGCGTGCTGACGGCCACACCGGAACCTGCGAAAGAAATTCATCCCGCCCCGGAAATTTCTGGATTAAAGCTATCGTTGCCGCCGTCGGCGTTTTTGAAAATGGCGTGGCTGGCCAATCCGTTTGCCTACATCGCCATCAACACGCTCATTGCCGTCATGCCCGGCGTGGCGGGAACGCTCGGGCTTTCGCCCGCGCAAGCGGGATTGTTTTGCTCGGTCTGGTTTTTCGGCCGGTTCGCGGCGTTCGCACTGCTCTGGCAATGGCGCGGTTGGCATTATCGCTTCCGCTGGCTGTTCGGCGGATTCATTTTGCTCATCGCCAGCCTCGCCACGATTCTGCTCGCGCACCAACTTTGGGTGGTGGTGGTCGCGCAATTGTTTTTCGGACTAACCACGGGGCTGATGTATTATTCGTCGTTGTTTTATTCGATGGATGTGGGCGAGGCCAGCAGCGAACACGGTGGCATGCACGAAGCCTTTATCGGTGCGGGAATTTTTCTGGGCCCAGCCACCGGCGCAGCCGCGCTCACCTTGGCGCCGCAATCGCCCAATGCCGCCACGTGGGCTGTTTCTGGACTGCTCACCGTTGGCTTGGGCAGTTTGCTGTGGCTGCGGCAAGTCTCCCACAAACGGGTGAGCTGAATTCGCTTAATTTTCACCGCCGGAAGTTTTAGACTGCGGCGCAAATGAAAGCTGTGCCACTACCTTCTGCCTTATTTACGCTGAACCGCGAACGCCTCGTCAAAAAACTCGCACCCCGTTCGCTGGCCGTCTTCAACGCCAACGACATCATGCCCACCAACGCGGATGGTTCGTTGGGGCATCTGCAAAACGCCGACCTGTTTTATCTCACTGGCGTGCATCAGGAAGAAACGATTCTGTTGCTCGCGCCGGACGCGTTCGACCCCAATCATCGGGAAATTCTTTTTGTCCGTCAGCCGAATGAACATCTCGCTATCTGGGAAGGCCACAAGCTGACCAAGGCGCAAGCGACGGCGATTTCCGGCGTAAAAAATGTGAAGTGGCTCACGGAATTTCCGGTTATTTTCCGTTCTCTGGCCTGTGAGCTGGACAATATTTACCTCAACAGCAATGAACATCAGCGCGCCGACGTGACGGTCGAAACGCGCGATCGCCGCTTTGTGCGCGAGTGCCTGAATCAATTTCCGCTGCACCGTTTTCATCGGCTGGCGCCACTGTTGCACGAGTTGCGCGTCGTCAAATCGACTTACGAAATCGACGCCATCAAAGCCGCCTGCGATCTGACCGGCAAAGGCTTCAAGCGCGTTTGCAAATTCGTGAAACCCGGCGTGAACGAGGCGGAAGTGGAAGCGGAATTCGCGCATGAATTTATCCGGCACAAGGGCCAGTTCGCCTACAATCCCATCATCGCTGGCGGCGCGAATAACAATATTCTGCACTACAACCAGAACGATCAGCTGTTGAAGAAAGGCGACTTATTATTGCTCGATGTCGCGGCGGGTCTGGGCAATTACATGAGCGATTTGACGCGCACGATTCCGGTGAGTGGCAAGTTCACCAAGCGCCAGAAACAAGTTTACAATGCGGTGCTGCGGATTTTTCGCCAGCAAATCGCTGCTTGTGTGCCGGGCAAAACGACCAAAGATTTACGCACCGAATGCGAAGAGATCACCGCCAAAGAATGTGTGGATCTGGGGTTGCTGAAATTGTCGCAGCTTAAAAAGCAGACGCCCGAAGACCCGGCGGTGCGCCCGTTCTTCATGCACGGCGTGTCGCATCCTATCGGTCTCGACGTGCACGATGTGACTTATAACCATTTCAAAATCAAGCCCGGCTGGGTGCTGACTGTTGAGCCTGCCATTTACATCAAAGCAGAAGGCTTCGGCGTGCGCTTGGAAAACACGGTGGTCGTCACTGAAAATGGCCAGCGTGATTTGATGGCGGGAATTCCGATCGAAGCCGACGAGATCGAAGCGCTGATGAATCGTTGAAGGCCCGCAGTTAATCTTTCTGCAAACTGCGGAATTGCGACGGCGTCAAGTCGGTCACCGAGCGGAATGCCCGCGTGAAGGCGCTATGGTCGTAGAAGCCACAATCCGAAGCGATGTCCGCTACAGAGCGCTTGGTTTCGCGGAGCAGGTGCGCCGCTGCCGCGAGGCGCGTTTGCGTGATGAGTTGGTGCGGCGTTACGCGAAAGATGCGCTTGATCAAACGAGCAAAGCGCACGGAGGAAAGTCCGGCATGGCGCGCCAATGACGCTGGCGAAATGGCTTCCGCGCGATGCGTCTCCAAATATTCCAGCGTCGCGGCCAGACTTTTCGGGATGGTTTCACGATCGCCGGGAGCGCGCAGATCACGGGAGATTCCCACCAATCCGGCAATGTTGCCCGCCTCATCCCGCCACGGTAATTTCGTGGTCAAACACCAACCCGATTGGCGGTGTGCATACCAATGTAACTCCAGCCGATCGATGATCGGATGGCCCGTGCGCAGAACGGTTTCATCCTGTTTAGCAAAGCGTTCGGCCAGCTCCGTCGGAAATACTTGGAGGACGTGCCGCCCGAGCAGTTGCCGTTTTTCACTCAAGCCGCAGCGTTCAACGAGTGTTTGGTTCACGGCGACATAATGCCCGCGTCGGTCTTTGATGAAGAAAACCGTTTCCGGCACGCGATCGAAGAGTTGTTCGATCATCGGCAGCAACGCCAGCGGGTTCACGATCGAACCCGTCAGCGAAAGTTTCTTTGCAATTAGGTCAGATTTCACAGTGCAGCCGTAATTTTACGCCAAGCCTGAACCGCGGCAGTTTATTACAATCATTAGGTTGGCAACAACTAATGCCGTCGCGTGCCGGCGCAGAAACGTTGCCACCGAAACCAGCGCAGACATAATTGAACCATGAGCAAACCATTTTGGAGCGGCGTTTTTCCCGCCATCACCACCCAACTAAAAAAAGATCAAACCATTGACCTCGCTGCCACAGCAAGTCATGCCGAAGTGCTGATCAAATCCGGCGTCTCCGGTCTGATTTTCCTCGGCTCGCTGGGCGAGAATCAGGCACTGCGTGGCGACGAAAAACGTTTGCTCATCGGCGAGATGCTTAAAGTCGTCGCCGGGCGTGTGCCGGTTTTAAGTTGCGTGGCCGAGACCAGCACGGCGGAAGCGTCTCGTTACGCTCGCGATGTCGAGCAGCTTGGCGTGTCCGGCATCATGCTTTTGCCCGGGATGCTCTACAAAGGCGACCCGCGCGAAACGATGGCGCACTTCCGCACGGTGGCCAAAGCGAGCGATCTGCCCATCATGATCTACAATAATCCCTTGAGCTACGGCAATGACATCACGCCTGAGATGTTTGCGCAGCTCGCGGACGAAAAGAAATTCGTCGCGCTTAAGGAAAGCTCCGGCGACGTTCGCCGCATCACGGACCTGCACAATGTCGTTGGCGATCGCTATGCGCTATTTACGGGCGTGGACAATCTGGCGCTCGAAGCCAGCATCCTCGGCATCGACGGCTGGGTGGCGGGCACTGGCATCGCGTTTCCAGCTGAGAATCAATATTTCTGGGAGCTCACCCGGGCTGGTAAATGGGACGAAGCTCGTGAAATTTATCGCTGGTTCACGCCGCTGCTGCACCTCGATGTCAGCACTAAGTTTGTGCAATATATCAAGCTGGCCGTGCAGGAAACCGGTTTGGGCAAAGAATACGTTCGTGCCCCGCGCCTCACGTTGGCGGGCGAAGAACGCAAACGCATCTTGAAAATCATCCACGACGGTATCAAGAGCCGCCCGAAAATTCCGAAGCGGAAATAATCAACCACAGATGGACACAGATAAACACAGATGGGGTAAAATCGCCGAGGCACAGCGATCATTGGTGCCTAGTGGCCATTATTTTTATCTGGCTCTGCGCGTTCTGCAATTTGGAGCTTAGTCTTGGTATCCGTGTCCATCTGTGTTTATCCGTGGTTTCAAAATGAAAAAAATATCCATTATTGATTCGCATACCGGCGGGGAGCCGACGCGCATTGTTATCGCTGGCGGTCCTGATTTGGGCGGTGGCTCGGTGGCCGAACAGTTAAAAATCTTTTGCGCGCAGCACGACTCCTTTCGCTCCGCTGTGGTCAACGAGCCGCGCGGCTCGGACGTGTTGGTTGGTGCGCTGCTTGTTTCGCCAGCCGATAAGTCCTGTGTATGCGGGGTGATTTTCTTCAACAATGTCGGCTGTTTGGCGATGTGCGGTCACGGCACGATTGGTCTGGTGGCTACACTGGCGCATCTGGGAAAAATCAAACCGGGCGAGCATAAAATTGAAACGCCCGTTGGCGTTATTACCGCAACGTTGCACACGAATGGCGAAATTTCCGTGGCGAACGTGCCAAGCTATCGCAAAGTCAAAGCGGCGACCGTGGACGTTCCCGGCGTCGGCAAAATCACGGGCGACGTCGCGTGGGGCGGCAACTGGTTTTTTCTTGTGAGCGACCACGGCCGGGAGCTCACGTTGGCAAATGTCGAGTCGCTTACCGAGCTGACGTGGCGCATTCGGCAGGCGGTGAACGCGCAAGGTTTTCCCGAAATAGATCACGTCGAATTATTTGGCCCACCACAAAACGGCGGCGACTCGCGGAATTTTGTTCTGTGTCCCGGCAAAGCTTACGACCGTTCGCCGTGCGGCACCGGCACGAGCGCGAAACTCGCGTGTCTTGCAGCGGATGGCAAACTGGTCGAGGGTGAAACGTGGATTCAAGAAAGCATTCTTGGCAGCAAGTTTACCGGAACATTTCGTTGGTTGAACCGCGAGCGCGGCGAAGTGATTCCCAGCATCACTGGCACTGCGCACGTCAATGCGGAGACCACGCTGCTACTAAACGAGAATGATCCATTTTGCTGGGGTATCCGATGAAAAAAATATTTTCCTTTCTCGCGCTGGCAGCTTTTCTCTTCACCCAAAATATTTTTGCCGGTGGCAACGCGGAGGATTATTCCCGCGCGCAATCGCTGGCGCGCCACACCGAGGGAAAGGTATTTCGTGACGCCGTCGCACCGCATTGGCTGCCGGATAACCAGCGCTTTTGGTATCGCGTCGCCACTGGCCCAAACGCGCACGAATACGTTTTGGTGGATGCTTCAACGGGCGCGATCCAGCGCGCAGCTTCCGCTGAAAAACTCGGAGTCACCGAGGGCGAACGCCCTTCCACTTCCGCGCAAAAATCGCTCCTTCCCAAACGCACCACCCACAATGGCAACGAGACCACGGTTCGTTTTCATAACACCACCACTGCGCCCGTGGAATTATTTTGGGTGGATGACAGCGGCGAACGCAAATCTTACGGACGCGTCCGCCCCGGACAAACGATGGAGCAACACACTTACGCTGGGCACGTTTGGCTCGTGACGGATTCGCTCGGCAATCCGCTAGGATTTTTCGAAGCGACGCCGGAAGTTTTGGAGATTGAAATCGATGGCAAGCCACTGAAAACCGAACCGCCGCGCAGACGCCAAGGCCAGCGTCGTTCGGCGCAGTCGCCGGATAATAATTGGTTGATTGAGTTCACGAACCAAAACGTGGTGCTCATCGCGAGCAACGGTGAAAAAACGTTTTTGACCACCAATGGCACGGCGGAAAATCCGTATCGCGGTCCGGTCGTCTGGTCGTCGGATTCACAAAGCTGTGTCGTGCAAACCGTCACCGAAGTGCCGCGCCACATTGTGACGATTGTGGAATCGTCACCGCGTGATCAGCTCCAGCCGAAGTTGCAGACCTATGATTATTTCAAGCCCGGCGACGCGCTGCCGCAGGTTCAACCGGTGCTGATCCATGTTGCTAGCAAGACGGCGAAAATTATTTCCAACGATTTGTTCAGTAACAATTTTACACCCAGCGGTGAAATCAGTTTTCGCTGGTCGCCGCGCGGCGATGAATTTTATTTCGATTACAACCAGCGCGGGCATCAGGTCTATCGCATTCTTGCTGTGAACGCGACGAACGCCGTCGTGCGCACAGTCGTCGAGGAGCGCAGTCAGACGTTTGTGGATTACGAAACCAAAACGTGGCGCGAGTGGCTGGAGGATTCCGGCGAACTACTGTGGATGAGCGAACGCGACGGTTGGGCGCATCTCTGGCTTTACGATGTCGCGACGGGCAAAGTGAAAAATCAAGTGACGCGCGGTGACTGGGTCGTGCGCGAAGTGCTCAAGGTCGACGCGGCGAAACGACAAGTTTGGTTTCTCGCCAGCGGCGTGCGGGCGGGCGAAGATCCGTATCAACACCAGCTCTGCCGCGTGAATTTTGACGGCGGCGGTTTCGTTCAGCTCACACAAGGCGACGGCGACAACTCGGTAGTATTTTCGCCGGATACAAAATATTTTATCGCCAAATATTCGCGCGCGGATTTGCCGACGGTCACCGAATTGCGCCGCAGCGAGGATGGAAAATTGATCTGCGAACTCGAACGCGCCGACGCATCACAATTGCTCAAGTCCGGCTGGACGCTGCCGGAACGCTTTGTCGCCAAAGGTCGCGATGGCAAGACGGACATCTACGGCGTCCTCATCAAGCCCTCGAATTTCGATCCCAAGAAAAAATATCCAGTCGTCGAGGAAGTTTACGCGGGGCCGCAGGATTCATTCGCGCCGAAAAAGTTTAGCCGGTTGCTGCGTCAGCATACGCTGGCGGAACTCGGTTTCGTCGTCGTGCAAGCGGACGGCATGGGCACAGACAATCGCGGCAAAGCGTTTCACGATGTGTGCTGGAAAAATTTGAAGGACGCCGGCTTTCCTGATCGCATCGCGTGGATCAAGGCAGCGGCGAAATCGCGACCATGGATGGATCTGTCGCGCGTTGGTATTTACGGCGGTTCCGCCGGTGGACAAAACGCGATGCGCGCATTATTGGATTACCACGATTTTTACAAAGTCGCCGTCGCGGACTGTGGCTGCCACGACAATCGGATGGATAAGATCTGGTGGAACGAGCAGTGGATGGGCTGGCCGGTGGATGACAGTTACGCGCGCAGCTCGAACGTGGATGACGCTCACAAGTTGCAGGGCAAACTACTGCTCATGGTTGGCGAACTGGATCACAATGTGGACCCCGCCTCGACGATGCAAGTGGTGAATGCGCTGGAAAAAGCGGGCAAAGATTTTGAGTTCATCGTCATCACCGGTTCCGATCACGGCTCGGCGGAAACGCCTTATGGCAGCAAGCGTCGGATGGAATTTCTTGTCCGCAATCTGCTGGGCGAATCCGCAAAGAAATAAATGAAATGAGCAAAAACATTCTCATCATCGGCGCGGGCGCCATCGGTCTTTCCACGGCGTTGCATTGTGCGCGCAAAGGTCATCGCGTTACTATCATCGAGCGCCATGGCGAGCAGCGCGATGGCTGTTCGTTTGGCAACGCCGGCATGATTGTGCCGAGCCACTTTGTGCCGCTGGCTGCGCCGGGCATGGTGAAACTGGGGCTGAAATGGATGTGGAATCCGGAATCGCCATTCTACATCAAGCCGCGTTTGGACGGCGACTTGTTCGACTGGGCACTGAAATTCTGGCAGGCGGCCAATCCCGATCACGTTCGCCGCAGCGCGCCGCTGATCCGTGATTTAAGTTTTACCAGTCGGACGATGTTTGAGGAGATTGCCGCGCAATCGCAAAACGATATTGAATTGGTCACGCGTGGATTGCTGATGCTTTGCCAAACGCAGCACGGCTTGGACGACGAAGCTAAATTCGCCGCGCAGGCCAATGCGTTGGGCGTGCCCGCCGAAGTTTTGAACGCACAACAAACTGCCAAGCTGGATCCCGGCGTAACGATGAATATTGCGGGTGCGATCTATTTTCCGAAAGACGCGCATTTCACGCCCAGCCGTTATATGGCTTGGTTGCAGCGGCAGGTGGAAAAACTTGGCGTTAATTTTCAATGGGACACCGAAGTTGCCGCGCTGAAAGTTCAAAACGGTAAAATTGCCGCCGTGGTGACCTCGCGCGGTGAATACGTGGCGGACGAAATCATTTTATGCGGCGGTTCTTGGTCGCCGGAGTTGGTGCGGGAACTGGGTTTGAAGATTCCGATTCAGGCAGGCAAAGGCTACAGCCTTATGCTGACGCAACCGCGCCAGTTGCCGCAGCTCTGCTCCATTTTCACGGAAGCGCGCATGGCGGTGACGCCGATGGGTTCTTCGCTGCGCTTCGGCGGCACCATGGAGATTGCCGGCTTGAACGAAGACATCAATCTGGTGCGCGTCCAAGGCATCATCAAGTCGGTGGCCAAGTATTTCCCGAAATTTTCCGTGGAAGATTTTGCAGGTGTAGAACCGTGGCGCGGGCTGCGTCCGTGTTCGCCGGATGGCATGCCGTATCTCGGCCGCACGGCAAAATTTTCCAATCTTATCCTTGCCACCGGCCATGCGATGATGGGCATGAGTCTCTCGCCCATCACCGGTCAATTGGTTGGCGAACTGGTCAGCGGCGAGCGACCGGCGTTTGATTTGAGCCTGCTCTCGCCGGATCGCTACGCGTGAAGCGCAGCCTGCGTCCGTTGCCCGTTCACCACGCGCCAGATGCCACGCGGATTGGCGCTTTGCAATTCCATCGGCAGCAAAGCGTCGGGAGCATTTTGAAAACTCACCGGACGCACGAAGCGATGAATGGCCAGCGCACCGACGGACGTCGTGGCAGGCGCGGTCGTGGCGGGGTAGGGGCCACCGTGAACCATCGCGGCGCAAACTTCCACGCCGGTGGGAAAGCCATTGAAAATCACGCGCCCCGCGTGTTCTGTCAGCTCTTGCGTCACCGCTTGCACATCATTCACCGCATCTGTGCTGCCCGTGTGTAACGTGGCGGTGAGGTTGCCGCTGGTGTGCGTGAGCGACGATTGCAAATCCGCCAGATCGCGGCACAGCACCAACAACGCGCCGGGGCCGAATGCTTCTTCGTGCAATTCACTATTCGCCTGCCAGGTAGTCGAATCCACCGCGAGCAACAGCGGTGACATGCTAGCAAAACCAGCGGGCGTGGCGGCGAGGAGAGTTTTTACACCGGTGATTTTTTGAAAGTTATTTGTGGTCGTGCAAAAATGTTTTTGCATGTCGCTGGTCAACATGGTGGCAGCGGGAACGGTTGCCATATTTTTGGTGAGTTGGGCGAGAAAAGTTTCCGTGACCGAACTGCTGACGAGGAAAATCAAGCCGGGCTTGGTGCAGAATTGGCCGGTGCCGAGCGTGATGGATTGCGCGAGTCCGGCGGCGATGGCTTCGCTGCGTTCGGCGAGTGCGCCCGGCAAAATGACCAGCGGATTGACGCTGCCCATTTCGGCGAAAACCGGAATCGGCACTGGCCGAGCTGCGGCCAGATCAAACAGCGCGCGCCCGGCGCGTTTCGAGCCGGTGAAGCCGATCGCTTGCGTGGCCGGATGTTTGGCGAGGGCTTGACCGACGGTGGCGCCGGAGCCTTGCAATAGCCCAAAAATTTCGGCGGGCAAACCACATTCTTTTAGCGCGGCCAAAACGGCGTGGGCAAAGAGTTCGTTCACGCCGGGATGCCGTTCGTGCGCTTTGACAACGACGGAATTGCCCGCCGCCAGAGCGGATACGGTGTCGCCGCCGCACGCGCCGTAAGCGAAGGGAAAATTACTCGCGCCAAAAACCACCACGGGGCCGATGGGCCGATTCACGCGGCGCAAATCCGGCTTAGGCAACGGCTGGCGCTGCGGCTCGGCGGTATCAATCACCGCGTTCGTCCAGGAACCTTCGCGCAAGACTTCGGCAAAATGTTTCAGTTGGCCGCAGGTGCGGGCGCGTTCGCCGGTGAGGCGTGCGAGCGGCAAACCCGTTTCGGCGTGGGCGCGTTGAAGCAATGCATCGCCGAGCGCCATGATCTGGGTGGCGATGGCTTCGAGCAACTGGATGCGTTGCTCCACGGACAGATTGCGCGTAACGGCAAACGCGCGCTGGGCGGCTTGCAGGGCGGCATCCACTTCTGCGCTGGTAGCGTGGGCAAAAGCGGGTGTGAGCGTTTCGCCCGTGGCGGGGTTCACGGCGTTCAGAGATTCGGAAGTGCTGGAAACCCACTGGCCGGCGATGAGTTGTTTTCCGGATAATTGAAAATTCATGCGTTTAATTGTGGCGGGTTTGTGGCGACTGGCAATCTGGAATCAGCCAAAAACTACTTCTGAGCGGCGGGCGGATAGTTTAAAACTGGCCCATGCAAATGCGCTATTCATCTTCGTGGATAATTACTAGTTTCAGTTTGATCGCGCTGCTTGGAATTGGTAGCCGGGCCGAGGCTGTCAGCGCTCGCGATGTGCTTTCCCTGATCCGTAACCCCAAAAACTGACTATGCGCTACTTGATGAAGCAGAAACTGTTTTGTTTTGGTGATGATTTCATCATCAGAAACGAGGCGGGCGACGACCTCTATTTGGTGGATGGCAAGGTGTTCACCATCGGCCAAAAACTTTCGTTCCAGGATATGCACGGCAACGAACTTGCCTTTATTCGGCAGAAATTACTTTCGTGGGGACCGACCTACGAAATTTACCGCGACGGCAAACTGGCTGCCGTCGTGAAAAAACATCTGTTCACGTTTTTCCGCTGCGCGTTCACTGTGGATGTGCCCGGCCCGGATGATATCGAGGCGCAAGGCAGTTTTCTCGACATGGAATACACCTTTGAGCGCGGCGGCCGGCTGGTGGCGGAAGTCTCCAAGCGCTGGTTCGCCTTTTCCGACACCTACGGCGTGGACATCGCGGATAGCGAAGATCAAATCCTGCTGCTCGCCAGCACGGTGGTCATCGACATGATCTGCCATGCAGACGGCAAGAACCGCTGATTTTTCAACCGCAGATAAACGCAGATAAAACTGAAATAGAACTTTGTTATGGATGCCAGTGATTTCCCCAATTTGCGCCCAAGTCGAAACGATGACTTCATTTGCAAAGCGGAAACCCATGCCATCATCGGCTGCGCGTTTGAAGTTCTGAACGAACTGGGGCATGGCCTGAATGAAAAGCTTTACGAAAACGCCCTGACGCTGGAATTCAAACGCCATGGTATGGCCTTTGACCAGCAACGCCGCTTTGAAGTGCTTTACAAGGGCGAGCCGATTGGCGAATTCATTCCCGACCTGATTGCTGGCGGCCAAGTGGTGGTGGATGCCAAGACCATTGACCGTATCACCGACCACGAACGCGGGCAGATGTTGAACTATCTGCGAATCACCAAACTACCGGTCGGCCTGCTGCTGAACTTCAAACATGCCAAGCTGGAATTTGAGCGGATTGTCCTGTCGAAGCACCGATAAATCTATTTTCAACCGCCGATGGACGCGGATGAACGCAGATAAAAGGTGGGGCAAAATGCCAGCAAACACCCAACAAAACCAGCGTGTCAGCGCTGTTCCTCGGCGGCGGCTTGGCCGCCGCTAAAAAATCTGCGTTTATTTGCGTCCATCTGCGGTTAAACTCCCGAAAATTTATGGCCGAAGACCAACAACAACCAACGCCCGCACAACCGAACCCGGAACGTAAATCTTTGGACGACCGCAACCAGATGACCGAGCTGGAACGCATCCGCCATTCCGCCGCGCACGTCATGGCCACCGCGATTCTGCGGCTGTGGCCCGATGCGCAATTCGCCGCCGGGCCGGCAATCGACACCGGTTTCTTTTACGATCTCGAATGCTCGCATCGCATCTCGCCGGAAGATTTTGAGAAGATCGAGGCGGAGATGAAGAAGGAGATCAAGGCGAACAACCCGTTCGAGAAAATCGTCGTCACGCGCGAACAGGCCGTCGCCGATTCACAAAGCGGACGGCTGGGTGGCTTGACCGAACGTCCGGGCAATGTGAGCAAATTCAAGCTCGGCAATCTCGAAGCGATTCCCGAGGGCGAGCCGATCTCGTATTTCAAGAACGGTGATTTCATTGACCTCTGCGCCGGACCGCACGTGATGCGCACGGGCAACATCGGCGCGTTCAAGCTCACCAGCGTGGCCGCCGCGTATTACAAGGGCGACGAAAAAGGCCCGCAGCTCCAGCGCATCTACGGCACGGCGTTCAAGAACAAGACCGCGATGGACGAGTATTTCAAGATGATCGAGGAGGCGAAGCGCCGCGACCATCGCAAGATCGGCGCGGAGATGGGGCTGTTCGCGATTGACACGGAATTTGTCGGGCCGGGCATGCCGCTGTGGCTGCCCAAGGGCACGGTGCTCGTCGAGGAACT
>CAIWFB010000274.1 GCA_903911825.1 uncultured Verrucomicrobia subdivision 3 bacterium | reverse complement strand
GGCACGCTCATCTCCCAAGCACCGATTGACGTGGCGTTCGTGGGCATCGGCGAGAACGGCCATCTGGCCTTCAATGATCCGCCGGCGGATTTCCAGACGGAAAAACCTTATTTGGTGGTCAACCTCGACGAAGCGTGTCGCTGCCAGCAGGTCGGCGAAGGCTGGTTCAAAAACATGGACGAGGTTCCGAAACAGGCGATTTCGATGTCCATCCGCCAGATCATGAAGGCGAAAAAAATCCTCTGCATCGTCCCCGATTTACGGAAAGCGTTGGCGGTGAAAAATTGTCTGGAGGGCGCTGTGACGCCCGATGCGCCGGCTTCGATTTTGCAACAGCATCCCGATGTGACGGTTTATTTGGACATCGCTTCTGCTTCGTTGCTGAACAACCGTCCGCCGATTTCCCATGCAGATTGAACTGCCAGGATTTTTTGATTTGCAAGTCAACGGCTTTGCAGGCGTTGATTTCAATGATCCTGATGTCGCCGATGACGAGATTGCACGCGCTGCCGAAAATCTGCGCGGCTCTGGTGTCACCGTTTTTTTACCGGCATTGATTACCTCCTCGATCGAACGGTTCAGCCGATGTGCAAAAAAAATGTTGCGTGTGAAACCGGCAGGCTTCGCGGGTTTTCACATGGAAGGCCCTTATATTTCCCCCGAAGACGGGCCGCGCGGTGCGCATCCGCGTCCGTTTGTTTCCAACGCAAGCATCGAAGATTTTTCCCGGCGGCAGGAAGCGGCCGAAGGAAAAATTCTTTTGGTGACACTTGCTCCGGAAGTTCCTGGTGCGTTGCCGCTCATTGAACATCTCGTCCAACTCGGTGTCAGCGTTGCCATCGGTCACACCGCCGCCACGCCAGATCAGATTGCCACTGCGGTGAAAGCCGGAGCCACGCTCTCAACGCATCTCGGCAACGGTTGCCATTTGGAGATGCCGCGGCATCCAAATCTGATCTGGGAACAACTCGCGGATGATTGCTTGTTTGCGTCGCTGATCGTGGATGGCCATCATCTACCGCCAGCGACGGTGAAGGCGATTGTGCGCGCAAAAGGTGTCGAGCGAATCATCCTTACCACGGACGCGATGGCGGCGGCCGGCTGCGGGCCGGGCAATTATCAATTGAACGGCGAACCAGTTACCGTGAGCGCCGATGGCCGCGTTTCGCCGCCGGGAAAACCGTGGCTGGCGGGATCATCGTTGACGATGAATTGCGCGGTCGCCAACACGGTCAAGTTCACCGGCCTGCCAATGGAAACCGTTTGGGGAATGGCCTCGAACCGTCCGGCGGAATTTTTTGGAATGAAGCCGGCGGGCCGCGTGATCGGCGAATGGGATGAAAAGAATTTCCAGCTCACGATTCAGGATGTGGTCGCATGATTGTGGCGACGATAAAAAATTTGCGCTGGTATATCGCGGGCTTGTTGTGTCTCGCGTCGGCGTTGAATTATCTGGATCGGCAGACGCTTTCCGTGCTGATCGGAACCATCAAAGATGAGCTGCATCTCACCAACGCGAGTTATGGAAAAATCAACGCTTGGTTTCTCGCCAGCTATGGCGTGATGTATGCCGTGAGCGGTCGGGTGATTGATCTCATCGGCACGCGGCGCGGGTTTGTGGTGTTTGTGACTGGCTGGTCGCTGGCGAACATGATGCATATGTTCGCGACTACGGTCGGACAATTTTCTTTTTTTCGTTTGCTGCTCGGTGTGTTCGAACCGGGTAGTTTTACCGGTGGCGTGCGCGCGGTGAGCGAATGGTTTCCGATGCAGGATCGCGCATTGGCGATTGGCATTTTCAATTCCGGCACAGCCATCGGCTCGATGATTTCCGCGCCGGTGGTGTCGTTGATCGCGATGCATTACGGCTGGCGTGCGGCGTTTCTCACCACGGGTTTGCTGGGTTTGGTGTGGGTGACGGCCTGGTGGTTTCTCTACAAACTTCCCAGCCAACATCCGCGTCTCGGAGCGGACGAACGGAAATTAATCGAGGATGGCCGTCCGGCTTCGGCTCAAACTAAATCACCGCCACTGTCCCGCCTACTCAAGATGAAAGAAACCTGGGGCTGCGTGCTCGTCCGTGCATTAACCGATCCCATCAGTTATTTTTTGCTGTTCTGGATTCCGCTTTATTTTCAGAAGCGTCACGGCTTTGATCTTACGAAAATTGGATTGTTTGTCTGGATTCCGTTTGCCGCCGCCGCTTTGGGCAGCTTGATGAGCGGGGTGATTCCGCGTTATCTGATTTCGCTCGGTTGGTCGTTGGACAAGGCGCGCAAGACGACGATGTCTGTGATGACCGCCGGAATTTTTTTTGGCGCAATCTGCGCCACGCAAGTGGCGCAGGCGGGACTGGCCTTGGCGCTCGTGGCCACGATGACTTTTTGCCACGCCGGCTGGAGCAACATCACGCTGCCGGCAGAAATTTTTCCAACCTGCGCCGTCGCAACGGTGACGGGCTTGGGCGGAATGCTCGGCTCGTGGATGGGCGCGCTGTCGCAACTTTACATTGGTCGCGTGGTGGATGCCTGGGGATTCACGCCAATTTTTATGGCGTGCGCCGGGCTTTATCCGCTCGCGCTGTTGCTGGTGTTTGTGCTCGTCGGACGATTGGGCGTGGTGCGCCCGGTTGCTTAAAAATTTATGAAAAGTGAACACTGGTTGAGAATTGGGAAACTCATTTTGGTTGCCGGACTGTGGTTGACGCAATCTGCTGTTGGGGCTGAACTACGCATTGGCATCATCGGCTGCGACACGTCGCATTGCGCGGCATTCACCGAGACGTTCAACAATCCGCAGGGCAAGTCGTATGTGCCGGGCGGCAAAGTTGTCGCCGATTACAAAGGCGGCAGCGCGGATTTGCCGCAGAGCATTTCGCGCGTCGAAAATATTGCTACGAATCTTCAATCGAAATACGGCGTGAAGATTTATGATACGATCGAGGAATTGTGCTCAAACGTGGACGTGATTTTGTTGGAAAGCGTGGATGGCCGGCCGCACCTCGCGCAAGTGAGGCCGGTGATCGCCGCGCGCAAGCCGGTGTTTGTGGACAAGCCGTGCACGGCGTCGTTGGAAGATGCGCTCGAAATGTTCCGACTGGCGAAGGCGGCGAACGTGCCGATTTTCAGTTCCTCAAGTCTGCGATTTGCGAAAGACACGCAGGCCGTGCATAGCGGCTCGATTGGCAAAGTTTTTTACGCCGAGACTACCAGCCCGCTCGAATTGGAACCGCACCATCCCGAACTCTTCTGGTATGGCGTGCATGGCGTGGAATCACTATTTACGGTGATGGGCACCGGCTGCGAAACCGTCCAACGTCGGATCGGCACAAACGATTTGGTGGAAGTGGTTGGCACATGGCATGGCGGGCGCACGGGAATTTATCGTGAGGAAAAACAAAAAAATTACAACGCAAACTACCACGGTATCGCCAAGGGCGAGAAAGGCGAGGCGAAGATCGGTTCATTCGACGGCTACGCGCCCTTGGACGAGGCGATCATGAAATTTTTCCAAAATGGCGTCGCGCCGGTGCCGCCGGAGGAGACGATTGAAATCATGGCCTTCATGCAGGCCGCGCAGGAGAGCAAGGACAGAGACGGCGCGATAATTCGGTTGGAAGATGTGATCACAAAAGTTCATCAACAGGTCAGGGCGGATTCCGGAAAAACACTAGTGCATGAGAATTGACCGCCTCAAACCGATCTTTTTCCTCACGGTCTGCACGCTGTTTTTGACGGCGTCCCCGGCGCGTGCGAAGGCGACGTGGAAAGCCGGCACCGCAAAAGCCGTCATCACGCCGACGGAAAAAATGTGGCTCGCCGGATTTGCAAACCGCACCAATCCGGCGACCGGCAGTAAGCTGATGGATCTGTGGGTCAAGGCGATGGCGCTCGAAGATGCGTCAGGACATCGCGCGGTCATACTCACGGCCGACCTGCTTGGCATTCCGCAAAGTGTTTATCAGCACGTCAGCGCCGCCATCGAAAAAAAATACGCGCTGCAACCGGATCAAATTTTGCTCTGCGCGTCGCACACGCATTGCGGACCGGTGTTGCGCGATGCGCTCTACGACATTTATCCGCTCGACCAGACGCAGCGTGATTTGATTGAAAAATACACGACCCAGCTCGAATCACAGATGATTGATGTCGCGGGCGCGGCCATTGCCAATCTGGAACCGGTGCGAATCACTGCCGGTCAAGGCACGACCGCTTTTGCGGTGAATCGTAGAAATAATCCAGAACCAAAAGTTTCCGACCTGATCGAGACTGGCGAACTTAAAGGGCCGGTGGATCATTCCGTGCCGGTGCTGGCGGTGTATTCGCCTGACGGAAAATTAAAGTCCGTTCTGTTCGGATACGCGTGCCACAACACCACGCTGCAACTCAGTGAGTGGAGCGGCGACTACGCGGGCTTTGCGCAAATCGCCCTCGAAAAAAATCATCCCGGCACGCAGGCGATGTTTTTCATGGGCTGCGGCGGCGACCAAAATCCGTTGCCGCGGCACGAAGTTTATATTAGCCAGCGCTACGGCCACATGCTTGCGTCAGCGGTGGAAGAAGTGTTGCTCGCGCCGCCGCACAACCTGCCGCCGGAGCTCGTGACCAAAATGAAAATGGTTACGCTGCCGTTCGGCAAGCCACTGACCGTTGATGAATTACAGACTTTGAAGAACGATTCGCAAGCGCCGACGCGCCGCTGGGCCACGCGCTGGCTGGATTTTTTGCAATCTGGGAAAACGACGGTGCGCGATTATCCATTTCCCATTCAAGCGTGGCAATTTGGCGGACAACAATTGCTCCTCACGCTCGGCGGCGAACCGGTGGTGGATTACGCGAATAAATTTAAACAGTCATTCGGCCCGCAGACCTGGGTGGCTGGTTATTGCAACGACGTGATGACTTACATCCCGTCGCTGCGCGTGTTGCGCGAGGATGCAGTGACGAAACCCGGCGCACGTTGGGGCTACGAGGGTAGCTATTGTTTTGTGGTGTATGGCCTGCCCGCCAAACGCTGGGGCGAAAACGTGGAAGACTTGATCACTGGCGGCGCAAAAGAACTCGTGGGGGAAATTCAAAAATGAGAATGCGCCGCATGCCAAATTTGGTTTTGAATTTCGGCGTAATAGCCGCGTGCGCACTTTGTTATTGCGGTTGCGCGACACAGCACTCGAAAAATAAATCGGCGCAACGGAAGCGGATCGAACTGTTGTCCGGCACGTTCGGCACTTACGCCGCGGAACCGCGTTTAGCCGATCGACGCGTGGACACCGACCGCCTCGTCGCAGAACTCGTCAAGGTCAAGGCTAACACCTACAACTTTCTGATTCACCACGCGTCGACCGACTGGGATGATTTGCAAATTTTTCTGCCATTAGCACGAGCGAATCACATCAAAGTTTGGGTGACGCTCGTGCCCCCGAGCGAACCGCCGTTCGCCGAACCTTTTCAGTTGGATTTTCATCGCTGGGCCATCGAGTTGGCAAAGCTGAGTTTGAAAGAACCTAATTTGGTTGCATGGAGCATTGATGATTTTTCCTATGACGCGAAAATTTTCACGAGCGAATACATCAGGGCGATGGTGGAAGATTCGCACGCTATAAATTCCAAGCTGGCGTTCGTGCCGTGCCTTTACGTCAAGCAGATGAAGCCCGCGCTTGTGGAGAAATACCGGCCTTATGTTGACGGTATTTTGTTTCCGTATCGGCACGAAATAGGGCAGAGGAATTTGACCGACTGGGACACGCTGGAAAAAGAAATCGCCGTCTTCCGTCAGGATTTCGGCCCGTCCGTGCCAGTGTTTGTGGATGTGTATGCCACGAAACATTCACAGTTGAACGACTCGTCGCCCGAATATGTTCGGCAGGTAATGAGGATTTCGCGGCGCTGTGCGGACGGTGTCTTAATCTTCTGCCATCAATACGAGGACAAAAGTCCTGAAAAATATCACGTCATCAAATCACTATTTGAGCAATGGTCAGCGGAGAAAAAATCAAAGTGAAATGACCGCAACATTTTCACCCATGAAAAAAAATCTTAACCGAAGAAACTTTCTCAAATCCGCGACCCAAGCTGGCGCGGGCGCGGTGGCATTGCGTTACGCCGCCGTCGCAGGAATGTTCAGTGCTAACGTGCCGAATATTTTCGCCGCCGAAACCGACTTGCCCGTGAAGCTCGGCGGTAAGCCGGTTCGCACCACGCTTTTTCCGCCTTGGCCGGTTTACGATGAGACCGAGGAGAAGGCGTTACTCGACGTGTTACATAGCAAAAAATGGTTTCGCGGCGAGGGCCAGCACGTCAATCAGTTTGAGGACGGTTTCATGAAGCTTACCGGCGCGAAACATTGCGTCGCCACCGCCAACGGCACGAGCGCGGTGCTAACCTCGCTCGGCGCGCTTGATGTTGGGCCGGGTGACGAGGTGATCGTGCCACCTTATACCTTCGTCGCGACCATCAACGCTGTGCTGATGCACCACGCATTGCCGGTGTTTGTGGACACCGACCCGGAGACGTTTCAGATTGACGCCAAAAAAATCGAATCCGCCATCACCGACCGCACCGTGGCAATCATACCCGTTCACGTCGGCGGTTCGCCCGCAGACCTCGACACGATTTTGGAAATTGGCGCACGCCGTAAAATTCCGGTGGTCGAGGACGCGTGTCAGGCGCATCTCGCCGAGTGGCGCGGAAAGAAAGTCGGGACTTACGGCGTGACCGGTTGCTTCAGTTTTCAGGCGAGCAAAAACCTCACATCGGGCGAAGGTGGCGCGGTGATCACGAATGACGACGAACTGGCCGAGCGCCTTTACTCGTTCCACAATAACTGCCGAGCGCGCAAAACGACGAGCTACAATTTCACCTATCGCGGCACGCGCGGCGCGAACTTGCGGCTCGCGGAATTTCAAGGCGCGCTGCTGCTCGCGCAGTTGGCGCGGCTGGAAACACAGGCGAAGACGCGCGATATGAACGCCGCGTATCTTACGAAACAGCTGGCGGAAATTCCCGGAATAGTGCCCGCCAAAAATTATGACGGCTGCACGCGCAGCGCACATCACCTGTTTATGATGCGCTATCGTAAGGACCAATTCGCCGGGCTACCGCGCGCAAAATTTTTGGCCGCATTGGCGGATGAAGGCATTCCGTGCTCGGGCGGTTATTCGCCGCTGAACACCGAGCCGTTCATCCAGAACGCCTTTAAAACTCGTGCTTATCAGCGCGTTTATGCGGCGGATGTTCTGGCAGGTTGGGCGGAGCGCACGCGTTGTCCTGCGAACGACAATGTTTGCAACGAAGCGGTTTGGTTCACGCAGAACATGCTGCTCGGTTCGCGCGCAGACATGGACGACATCGTGGCGGCGGTAAAAAAAATTCATTCGCATGCGACGGAACTCGCTAAAGGTTGAAGAAAATTCACTCATGCGTTTCATCGTCGCCGCCATTTTTGCCATGAGCTTCGGAGCATCCGCTGAGACGAACGCGCCTGTCCGTCTGATGACGTTTGAGCCGGCGCACTTTCACGCGGCGCTCATCCAGAAGGAGATGCAGCCGGACGTTGCAGAGCGCGTAGATGTTTATGCCAAGGCTGGTGGCGCTCTGGACGCGCACCTCAAGCGGATTGAGCAGTTTAACACGCGCAAAGTAAATCCCACAGACTGGCAGGAAGTGGTCCACACGAATGATAATCCGCTCGCGCAAATGCTCACGGAAAAACCTGGCAACGTCGTGATAGTGTCGGGAAAAAATCGCGGTAAGATTGATGCGCTAGAAAGAATGGTCGGTGCGAAGCTCAACGTGCTGGCGGATAAACCATGGATCATTGAGGCGGAAGATTTTCCAAAACTCGCGACGACGCTCGACTCCGCAGATGAAAATGGCGTGATCGCTTATGACGGCATGACGCAGCGGTTTGAAGTGTCGTGCCAATTGCCGCGCGAACTGGTGAATGACGAAGCTGTGTTTGGTCAATTGGAGGTGGGCTCGGCGACGAAGCCCGCCGTGGAAATGGAGAGCGTTCACTATCTGCTGAAGGAAGTCGCAGGCGTGCCTTTGTTGCGACCTGCGTGGTATTTCGACATCACACAACAGGGCGAAGCGCTTGCGGACATTGGCACGCATCTCGTGGACCTTGTGCAATGGACTTTATTTCCGGAGCAGGCGATTGATTTCAAAAAGGACATCCAACTGACGAGCGCGAGTCGCTGGCCGACGAAGATTTCGCTGGCACAATTTCAACGTGTCACCGGTGAGCCGAATTTCCCCTACTATTTGAAGCCATCTATCCCTAGCGGTTATTTGGAATATTTCGCCAATGACACGCTGACGTATCAGCTGCGCGGCGTTTTTGTGAAGCTCACAGTGAAGTGGGGCTACGAAGCACCTGCTGGCAGCAAGGATTCGGAACTCGCCATTTTTCGCGGCTCGAAATCGCGCGTCGAGTTTCGTCAGGGCAAAGAGGAAAACTATCTACCGATGGTTTATGTCATCCCGACCGCGCCAGAGTTTAAGGCGGAAGTTGGAGCCGCGTTAAAAAATAAAATTGCTGAGCTCCAAAAGAAGTATCCCGGCGTGTCGCTACAATCGCACGGCGATGAATTCCAACTCATGATTCCTGACGCGCTGCGCATCGGCCACGAAG
>CAIWFB010000273.1 GCA_903911825.1 uncultured Verrucomicrobia subdivision 3 bacterium | reverse complement strand
CAGTTCGGCGTGGCGGAACCCGTCATCCAATCGGCCGGTGGCAATCGTATTTTGGTGCAGCTCCCCGGTCTCTCGCAGGCGGATAAAGATCGCGCCAAAGAACAGATTTCCAAGGCGGCCTTCCTCGAATTTCGCATGGTGCATCCGCGCAGTCAGGAACTCGTGAATGAAGCCACGGGCGAGATTCACGAACCCATTCCGCCGGGCTATGTGCTGTTGAAGCACGTGGAACTGCAAGCCGACGGCAAGACCACTATGGAAGCCGTGGTCGTTAAGAATAAAGCTGAAAATGGTTTGTCTGGTGACATCGTGAAACACGCCAAAGTGGATTACGGCAATCTCGGTCAGCCGCAGATTGATTTCGAACTCACGACCGAAGGTGCCAAACGCTTCGGCGAAGTGACGAGCGCGAACATTGATCACCGCCTCGCGATTGTTTTGGACGGCGAACTCTATTCTGCGCCGAATATTCAGAGCGCCATTATGGGTGGCAATGGTCAGATCACTGGCCGCTACACGATTGACGCGGCCAAAGGCTTGGCGAACGTGCTGCAAAATCCGTTGCGCGCTCCGTTGAAAATCGTTTTCTCCCGCGACGTCAGCCCGACGTTGGGTAAAGATTCCATCAAGAGCGGTATCCAAGCCTCCATCTACGGCGTGGTGTTTGTCTCGGTGTTCATGCTCGGTTACTACTTGCTGGCCGGTCTCGCGGCGAACGTCGCCTTGGTCACCATCATCATCATTCTTCTCGGTGTCATGTGCTCGGTCGGCACTACGTTCACTTTGCCTGGCATCGCGGGTGCCGTGCTGACGGTCGGTATGGCGGTCGATGCGAACGTCTTGATCTACGAGCGTATCCGGGAAGAGCTCGCCAAAGGTAAATCGTTGCGCGGTGCCATTGACGCCGGTTATGCGCGGGCTTTCGGCACGATTTTTGACTCGCACGTGACGACGTTAATTTCGTCCGTGATTTTGATTTTCATGGGCACCGGCGAAATCAAGGGCTTCGGTGTCACCTTGACCATCGGTGTGGCGGCGAGCTTGTTCACGGCGTTGGTTGTGACGCGTCTCATCTTTAACTTCCTCGTGGACCGGAATCTCATCAAATCGCTCACCATGCTCCACATCATTCCGAGCACAGCGAAAATTGATTTCATGAAGATGGCCAAGCCGCTCTTCGTTCTGACCTGGGTGTTCGCCATCGCGGCGCTCGGTTTCGGTATCTTCAACGCCTCGCAAGGCAAACGCCTCTTTGGCGTGGACTTCGTGGGCGGTGATAGCACCTCGTTCAGCTTCGTCCAAAAACTGGATGAAAAAGAAATCCGCGCGGCCTTAACTGAAGTCGGCGAGAAAGATGCCCAAATCCAATATCAGCGTGATGTCTCCGGTAATTTGGAAACGCTAAGCATCACCACCTCTTCCGGTTCAGCTGACAAAGTGAAAAGCATTCTTGCTGAAAAATTACCCGCAGCTAAATATGTGGCCATCGGCGGTTTCAACGTCGGTGCGGCCATTGGTAAGGAAATTCAACGCTCGGCCGTTGTCGCCTCCTTGCTAGCCTTGCTCGGTATCTTGATTTACGTCGCGTTCCGCTACGAATTCTCCTTCGCCGTCGCTGCCGTCATCGCGGTGCTGCACGACGTCTTGTTCACCCTCGGCGCTTACTGCGTGGCGAATGCAATTTCCGGCCGTGAATTCAATGCCACCGTCGTCGCGGCCGTGTTGACTATCATCGGTTTCTCCATCAACGACAAGATCGTGATCTTCGACCGTATCCGCGAGCAATTGAAACTCGGCGTGCGCGGTTCGTTCAAAGACATCATCAACCTGTCGCTCAACCAAACCCTGAGCCGCACCATTATTACCAGTGGCACGGTGTTTTTAGCGACGTTGTCACTCTTCATCTTTGGCGGTGGGGTTATCAACGATTTCGCCTTCACATTCCTGGTCGGCATCATCGTCGGCACCTACTCATCCATCTACATCGCGAGCGTAATCGTGCTGCGTTGGCACAAAGGTGAACGTCCGGAAATCGGTGCCCCGCAAATCTCGGTGCAAGCCACGCCTGCGGCTCCGTCAGCGAAAGTCTAACGGTTCGCATGCTCGGATTCATCGCCATTACCCCGTGGCACTGGGCAGGATTTATCCTGTGTGTGCTGTTCTTTCTGGCGCTGGATCTGGGCGTGTTTCATCGCGGGGCGCACGTGGTGAAATTCAAGGAAGCGATGACCTGGTCGGTAATTTGGGTCATCCTTTCCTTCGTGTTTGGACTGCTTGTGGGACCCTCGTTCATCTCGGGATGGGAGCGACAAGATTCGGTTGAATTCATCACGGGTTACATCATTGAGTTGTCACTTTCGATGGACAACGTCTTCGTCATCGCACTCATCTTCACCTTCTTCCGAGTGCCCGCGCAGTATCAGCACCGCGTATTATTCTGGGGTATTCTGGGCGCGTTGCTCATGCGGGGTGCGATGATTCTGGCAGGAGCTGCGCTCATCGAACGCTTTCAATGGTCGCTCTATCTGTTTGGGGGCTTTCTGGTTTTTACCGGCATTAAGATGTTGTTCACCGATGATGAAGGCGTGGAGCCAGAAAAAAATCCCATTATCCGGCTAGCGCGAAAAATCTTTCCCGTCTCGGATCAGTTACACGGCGAAAAATTTATCGTGCGCGTGAATGGAAAACGGATGCTCACCTTACTGGCTTTGGTGTTGTTGATGGTGGAAACCACGGATCTAATTTTCGCGCTAGATTCTATTCCCGCCATCTTTGCCGTGACGACGAAGCCTTTCATCGTTTTCACCTCCAACGTATTTGCGATTCTCGGTTTGCGCTCGTTGTATTTTGTCTTGGCGGGGGCGATTGATTATTTCCGTTACCTCAAAATCGGTTTATCCGTGGTTTTGGTTTTTATCGGCGTCAAAATGCTCCTCGACCCGCACCATCAGGTTCCGGAAAAATGGTTTCAAGTCACAATTCCAACCGGCACTTCCTTGTTGGTAGTTGGCGGCATTATTGCCACCGCAATATTGCTTTCTGTGACGGCCACCAAACGCGAGCAAGAAGCCGCTCGCCGGAATAAAAAATGAAATTTCGCTGGACGCTTGCGCCGCCGCAACCGCTCCTCACCGGTTCACTCGCCGCGCAGTTAAAAATCTCCCCGCTCCTCGCGCAATGTTTGGTGAATCGTGGAATGAGTGAACTGCTGGCGCTGGAAAAGTTTCTCCATCCTCGCCTTAAAAATCTCGCGGATCCGTTTCTCCTGCCGAATATGAAAGTGGCAGTAGAGCGTCTCCTGCTTGCGCATGCGCATCACGAGCCGTTGGTTATTTTTGGCGATTACGATGTGGATGGCGTGACGAGCACCACCATTTTACTCGAAGTTTTGCGGGCGCTCGGTTGGTCGGCGGAGGCCTATCTACCGAATCGGATGGATGAAGGTTACGGGTTGAGTCGCGAAGGCGTAGAAAATTGTCTCAAGAAATTTCCTGTAAAATTATTGCTAGCCGTGGACTGCGGTTCGACCGCCGTGGAAACGATCGCCTGGCTGAAAGCGCAGGGCGTCGAAGTCATCGTCCTTGATCATCATCAAGTTTCCCAACCTGCCCCCGCCGCCGTCGCGCTGGTGAATCCGCAGTTACAAAGTAGCGCAGGCGTCTCGCCTGCTGCCGCCAGCCGAGACTGCTGGGCTACTTTCACCGAACTTTGCTCTGCCGGTTTGGCTTTCAAATTAGCGCACGCCCTTTTGAAACTTGGTCGTGAATCCGGCTTGCCGGGTGCCGCAGAATTCGATCTCAAAACGCTGCTGGATCTGGTCGCGCTCGGCACGATTGCGGATTTGGTTCCGCTCGTAGGCGAAAACCGGATTCTCGTCACGGCAGGTTTGGAACGGTTGAATATCACGCGACGTCCCGGCCTCATCGCGTTGAAAGAGGTCGCGCAGTCTCCTAAAATTCTCGGCACGCACGATGTGGGCTTTCAATTGGCACCGCGCTTGAACGCTGCTGGCCGTTTGGAAACGGCCGAGGAATCGTTGCATCTGCTGTTGGCCGAGAGCGTGGCGGATGCTATGCCGTTGGCGCAAAATTTGGATGCGCGCAATCGGGAGCGGCAGGCGATTGAGAAATCTATTGTCGAATCCGCTCTCGGCACGGTGCGTTCGAAGTTTGATACGCAACGCGATTTTTTCATCGTCGAAGGCGAATTGCTTTGGCACATCGGCGTCGTCGGGATTGTAGCGTCGCGCGTGCTGTCCGAATTTTATCGTCCGACCATCATCATCGGTGGCGAAAATAATCAGATGCGCGGATCCGGTCGCAGCATCGCCGGTTTTGATTTGGCGGCGGCGTTGCGTGAATGCGATGACCTACTCATCAAACACGGTGGTCACGCGATGGCGGCGGGCTTAACTATTGCGCCTGATAAAATTGATGCGTTGCGCGAGCGACTCAATGAAATCGCACGTTGCACCTTGAAGCCGGAGGATTTGCAGCCACCCTTGCGACTGGATGCGGAAGTGACGTTGTCGGAAATATCGCTGGATTCGCTGGCGGAACTGGAACGGATGAAGCCGATGGGGCAGGGGAATCCGGCGTTGCAATTTTTCGCCCGCAACCTTACCCAAACGAAACCGCCGTTCCGCATGGGCGCGAAGAAACAGCACGTCAAACTGTGGCTCACCGATGGCACGGCGACGCACGAAGCCGTGTGGTGGAATCTGGGCGACGGCGCGTTGCCGGTGGGCAAATTTGATTTGGCTTTCGCGCCTAGCACCAATGAATTCAATGGCCGAACGACGGTGCAATTGAAAGTGCTAGACTGGCGTGCAGCGGCTTAATTTGTAGGAGACGATGTGAAGATTCTCCTTTTGAATAATGAGTCTTGTCCCCTCGACTCCCGTAAATTTTATCTTCGCGCCATGTTATTCCAGGAGCTCGCCGGCAGATTTCGCACGCGGTAGGCACAACTGCTTTGGATGAGTAGCGTTCGAGTCAGCAATAGCGCTACGGCGATGAATAGCAGGAAAATAATGGCACTACTCCACCAAGGATTTGCGGGCGTATTGCTACCCAAGTGAAACAGCATGGTCATGCCCAAGGCAATGAAACTGTCAGCAACGACCATCAAGAAAATCAAAAAATAAGTCAGCGCATCTAGTCCGCGCCAAACAATCAAGGGCACGATGATGGCGGCTTTGGCGCCGAGAATTAAAAAGCTGTTGGCCGTCGGCACCACCATCTTATCCCCTAGTAGCAGGCTTAAAACGGTGGCGATGATGGCTCCGACGGTGATGATAGAAAAGACGGGTAAGGCAACTAACGCTGCCGCCAGCGCCGAGGGAGACACTGGTAGGGTGCGCAGGAGGCGCAGTTGAAAAACAACTGGGACGATAGAAAATATGAGGATAAAAAAGACATAAGGGGTTGAGCCACCTTGCACCATCGAGAGGATGGCTGACCCGCGATTGTGGCCGGGGGTGGTCGAGGCCCAAGACACGAATAGTGCCAGCATCATTACGGCCCATGCCGAAGATGAGGTCAATGACGGTAGTTTTGCCTGCGCCGTTCGGCCCAATGAGGCCGTAGATTGCGCCGCGCGGGACCGTCAAATCCAGCGGGCCGAGCTTGAAGGTGGGATAATTTTTGACGAGTCCACGGATTTCGATGGCGTTATTGGTGTTCATGTTTTTTCCTTCAAGATTTCGCGGGCGAGTTCAGCGAGTTCGGTGGGTTTGAGTCCGGCTTCCGTAGCTTCGCGAAAGCCTTCGCGAAGCAATTCTTTAGCAGCGACTAATTTGACTTCACGACTACGGTCGTGTCCAAGCTCGGCGACGAACGTGCCGAGTCCTTGCCGCCGGTAAATAATACCTTCGCGCTCAAGCTCTTCGTAGGCGCGTTTGACGGTGATGAGGCTGACGAGTAAATTTTCCGCAAGTTGACGGAACGAAGGGAGTGCAGCGCCCGGTTTGAGACGACCCTCGCTGATTTCGCGTTTGATGCGGTCAACGATTTGCTGATAGAGCGCACCTCCCGCTGCGGGAGAAATCGGACCGATCAGGAAGGTTTTCTTTTCAGGTTGAGGTGACTTCGCTTTT
>CAIWFB010000272.1 GCA_903911825.1 uncultured Verrucomicrobia subdivision 3 bacterium | reverse complement strand
GAACCAATATGGTTCCGAGCCGAACACCAACGTCTGCCCCGTGTGCCTCGGCATGCCGGGCGTGTTGCCCGTGCCGAATGAAGAAGCGCTCCGCAAGACCGTTCTCACCGGCTTTCTGCTGAACTGCGAGATTCCGCGTTACGCGAAGTTTGACCGCAAAAACTATTTTTACCCCGACGCCTCCAAGAATTACCAGCTCACGCAATACGACAAGCCCAGCACGGCGAATGGCTTTGTGGATTTTGAATTCAACGGCGCCGGCTCCGTGAACGGCATGAGCAAGGTTCGCATCACGCGCGCGCATCTGGAAGAAGACGTCGGCAAGCTCACGCATTTCGACCGCACCAGCGGCGTGGATTTTAATCGTGCGGGTGTGCCGCTGCTCGAGATCGTTTCCGAGCCGGACATCACCAGCGCCGACATGGCCTACGAATACCTGAACGCGCTCAAGGAGATTTTGATCCAAGGCGGCGTGAGCGATTGCGACATGGAAAAGGGCATGGTGCGCTGCGATGTGAACATTTCCGTGCGCCCCGTCGGCACGAAGGAACTCGGCGCGAAGATCGAGATCAAGAACATGAATTCATTTTCCGGCGTGCGTCGCGCGGCGGAATACGAAATCCAGCGCCAGATTGATGTCGTAAAAAGCGGCGGCAAGCTCATCCAATCCACGCGCCGCTGGGATGACGTCGCGGGCATCACCGAAGAGATGCGGACGAAAGAAAACGCGCACGATTACCGTTATTTTCCCGAACCCGACATGATGCCGCTCGCGCCGACGGATGCGTGGCTCGCCGAAGTGAAGGCGCTGGTCATCGAGCTGCCCATCGCACGTAAGCAGCGTTTCATGCGCGATTATCAGTTGCCCGCTGGCGACGCGGAAGTGTTCAAGAGCAATGTTGAATTGGGTAATTATTTCGAAGGCCTCGCCAAGCAGTCGAAGAATCCCAAGGCGATCGCCAATTGGATCATCAACAACTTGCTGTCTAAGCTCGCCGAGGCTAATGCGAAGGAAGCCGCTGACCAGGCCGCGATGGGTGTGGACTCTTTCGACGTGAAACTGCTCACGCTCGCGGATTTGAAATTCAAACCCGAAGCCTTGCTGGAACTCGTCGCGCTGGTCGAGGCCAAGACCATCAGCAGCTCCGCCGCGCAGCAGGTGTTCGCCGAGATGTTCGAGACGGGCAAGGCGCCCTCTGCCATCGTTCAGGAAAAAGGGCTCGCGCAAGTCAGCGACACCGGCGCGATCGAAAAATTCTGCGACGACGCTATTGCCGCGAACCCTGGCCCTGTGGCGGATTACAAGGCGGGCAAAGTCGCCGCGCTCAATTCGCTCAAAGGGCAGGTGATGAAACTCTCCAAAGGCAAAGCCAACCCCGCACTTGTCGGCGAAATTCTGGAGCGGAAGTTAAAGGCTTGAAAACCTTTCTCCACGCGCTGCTGTTACTAGTGCTAGCGGGAATCTCCGGTTGTGCCACGAAGTCTGCGCCTCCGGCAGCGGTTCGTTTCCGGGTGATGACCTACAACATCCATCACGGCGAAGGCTTGGATGGTAAAGTGGATCTGGTGCGGATCGCGGAACTCATCAAACGGGAGCGCGCCGACCTCGTGGCGTTGCAGGAGGTGGACAAGGGTGTGGCCCGCACCCAGCAACGCAATCTCGCGGGCGAACTGGCGAAGCTCACGGGCATGACGGGTGTCTTCAGCAACAACTTCCATTATCAAGGCGGCGAATATGGTAACGCCGTGCTGACCCGGTTTCCCGTGCTGGCCGTCAAGAATACTCATTATGAAATGCTGCGGACGAATGAGCAGCGCGGCTTGTTGGAACTGACCTTAAAGGTTCGTGGTCGCGAAGTGATTTTGCTAAATACCCATCTGGATTTCCGTCATGACGACGCGGAGCGCGTGCTCAATTTGATCAAGATCCGCGAGGTCGTAAGCACTCACGCTGGGCAGCCGGTGATGCTCTGCGGTGATTTCAACGACACCCCAGTCAGTCGGACGTATAGCCGCTTGAAATTATTCCTGAACGACGTTTGGGAAATGGTCGGTCAGGGTGACGGGTTTACGTTTTACGATAATCAACCGCATCGGCGGATTGATTATGTTTGGCTGTCACCGACCGAATCAGTGAAGCCCCTGAAAGCCTGGGTGCCAACGTCAAATGCTTCCGACCATCTGCCGCTGTTGGTAGAAATGGAACTGCGTTGAACAGGCTTTAATTCTGCTTCGCCTTCGCAATCTCCACCGCGTAGATGTGCGGCGCGCCTTGCAGATCGGAGCGGAAGACAATCCATTTGCCATCTGGCGTGAAGGTCACGTTTGGCTCTAGCAGATAATTATGGTTTTTTAGATTCACCAATTTCTCAGACTGAAAAACGCCGGTGGTGATAAGATTCGCAGGCGTTTCGGACATACGGTTGGGCGTGAGTTCGGGGCGGAAGAGATAGATCCATTTCCCATTTTTCGCGTGGGCCACGTTGCCTTCGCCGCCGCCGTCACCGGCAAAGAGTTTTCCGTCGGGCGAACAGTTGTAATGCACCGACCATTCGTCGCGCTGCAAGTTATACCAAGTGCGCGCGCCGGTTTTTATGTTGTAGCCTGCGAGCCAGAAGACCTGACCGCGCGGCGTTTGCAGGTCATACCAAGCCGTCGTGCCATCGGCGCTCCAGAATTCGTGCCCCGCAATCTCCATCTGCATGGTGCGATTGTGGATGTTCGTCAAACCGGAGCCATCGGCGCGGATGAGCCAGGTGCGCGTCACGTCATGCCAGATACCTTCGTGACAGAACATGAGTTGCGCGGGGTCGGTGGGCGAAAATTGCAAGTGCCCGAGCCAATCGGTGCCGCGATTACCGCGCCAACTGATTTTGCCGGTGGCGAGATCGAGAAAGAATAATTCCATCGGCAATTTCTTCGCGAGGCGTTCTTCCATCATCACACCTTTGCCTCTCATGAATTTGATTTCGTCTTCGCGCGTGGCGGTTTTATTCGGGTCACGGTCAGGTTCGTCCGTCTCGGTGATAGTGCCGGCGGCGAGCGTTTCATCGCAGTTGATGGTGCTGATGCTCCAGTGCGGCGGTAGCTCAAACAGTTTTTTCTCGACGCGGGTCGGCAGGTCGAGCGAGTAAAACGCGTGGCTGCGCGTGTAATAAACCCGGCCTACTTCTTTGCCGACTTGGATGATCTTGGCGGGCGCGGCGACGAGTTTTTCAATCACGCGCGACTGAAGATCCACGGCAAAGATGCCGTTGGTGCTGGAGAAAACCAAGCGGCCATCTTGCGTGTATGCATTCTGGTGAAAATATAAACTGCGGCTGTCCGGCTCCTGCGAAAGCCGCACGACGCGATGGCCGGTGTCGCGGTCGATCCATTCCTTCGGCGGTTCGCGATGCGCGGTGGCACAGCCTGCAAGGGCCAGAGCAAGGAGCGGCGCTGCGAGGAGAAAATATTTTTTCATGCAAACTTAAAATTAAATTCACCAACGATCACTGCGGAATTGCGCGGCGGGCAAGCCAGCTTGGTTGTAGAGATTGGCCTCTTTAGGAAAATTCACCCACGCATAACGCACCGCCACGGGCGCGGCGACTTCGGCGCTACTCACGATAACCGTATCGCCTGCGAGCTTGGCGCTAGCGGGAACAAATTTCTGGTCGGCACCCGCGATGACGAACCCTTTCAACTCGTCACCTTTGACTTTCAGTCCGCCGCCAAGGTGCGAGAAAGTGATGCGAATGGAATTCGTCTCGACGTGAATGGCTTCATAGCGCGGGCCGGAGAATTCCCCGTTGCGTCCGTAAACCTGCGCCAACGCAATACGCGCGAGCCGGTCGCCGACATCTTGTTTGTTGTGCGGGTGGACATTCTTCGCCTCGCCGATGTCCGTGGTCACGGCCATGCCGGTGTTCGGCAACGTGAGCACGGTGGCCTGCGCTTCGCGGACGAGTGGGTTGTTACTATTCGCTTCCTGACCGGCGAGTTGCACGATGTAGAACGGAAAATCACCTTGCCGCCACAGCGCTCGCCAATCACGGATAAGCGTGGCTTGCACGTGCGGATACAGCGCCACGCCTTCCTTGCCGCCCACGATGGATTCGCCCTGATACCAGATGACGCCGCGCAGCGCGAACGGGATGAACGGCTCGATCATGCCGTTGAACAGCACCGTGGCGTTGTGTTGATCTTGCACCGGATCGCGCACGGTGCGGTCGCGGCGTTTGCTGACGGGGGCGGCGTTCGTGGCGGCAACATCTTCCGAACGCGGCGCGGCGACGACGGGCGGGGGATTGGTGCGAAATTTTTCCACCGCCGTATCGAAGTGTTCGAGCAGCGGCTTCAACTGTTTATCCGTCGCCAGCGTCTCGCGGCGAATCCACGCTTCCGCCGTGCTCGCGCCAAAGGCGAGCGTGACAATGCCGATGGGCGTCTGGATTTCCTTTTGCAGATCGCGCGCAAAGAAATAAACCACGGCGGAAAAGGCCGGAGCGGTTTCGGGTGAACAGACTTTCCACGCACCACCGACGCGGGCTTGCGGCGTGTAAGCTTTGGCCGCCTCGCCGGTGAACATGCGGATGAGCGGATAATTCGCGGCGGCGATCTCCGCTTCCTCGTTCGCGACGCCCGCAAAATATTTCACTTTCTTGGACAGCGTGAAATCCATGTTCGACTGGCCGGAAGCCAGCCAGACTTCGCCCACCAACACATCCGCCAGTTGAATCGGCTTCTCAGTCTTGGAACCACTCACGGTGAACGCTCGGCTCTCGGCTGAGACTTTCAGCGCCGCCAAGTCCACGCGCCATTTCCCGAAGGCGTCGGCGGTGGTCGAACTTTTCTGCCCCGCGAATGCCACCGTCACCGTTTCGCCCGCGTCCGCCGTGCCCCAGACGGGCACGCTGCGGTCGCATTGCAGAACCATGTGGTCGGTGAAGGGCGAGGCCAGTTTGACTTCCGCTTTGGCGCAGGGAATCAGGACGCCGCCTGCCAGCAACATGGTGATAATAATTTTGCAACTTCTGGAAAGTAATTTCTTCATGGTTTTAAGGTAGCGGAGGCGTCTCGCCTGCTGCGGATTTGAAAGGTTCGACTGGTCAACGACTCGCGGTGGCAGGCGGGACGCCTGCGCTACGTTTGAATTATTTCGCTGCCGCGTCCGGCTTCAAAAACTTGGCGAGCGGACAATCCTTGAGCAATCGCAACCCATCCACGACGGATTGCGCATTCAGTTCCGCGCCAGCGGGGCTGGTGTGCGTGCCGTCGGCGGGCGTGAAGTATTTCGCTTTGACCTCGGCGGGCGTGAGTTCGGCGTAATGATTCATCGTCAGTAGATTGAGGTTCACGAGCGGAACTTTTTCGGCGGCGGCCACGGCGGCGGCGAGGCGGACGTATTCGCTCTTCTCCACGTCACCCGCTTTGACTTGCTCCTTGGGGCAATGCGGGATCGGCGTGCACAGGATCGGTGTCATGCCTTTGGCGCGCGCGTCGTTGACGTATTTGCGCAGATACCAGCCGTAGGTGTGCACCGTCTCGTGCTGTTTCGTGAGCACGTTATCAATCTCCTGCGATTCTTCACCGAGACCCCGGATGGTGCCCCGCGCGCGCAACGGATATTTGGAGCCGGGCGCTTCTTCATTGAGCGCGCCGCCGTCGTTGTGCCCCATCTGGATGATCACGAAATCACCGGGCTTGGCAGCGGCGAGAATATTATCCCAATATCCCTGCGTGATGAACGTGCGACTGCTGCGTCCGCCGAGCGCGTGATTTTCCACGCGGATCTGATTCGTGTCGAACCGCGCGCCGAGCACATCGCCCCAACCGCGTTCCGTCTTTTGCGGATTGTGCACCGTGGAATCGCCCACGATGAAGAGCATCGGGAACGTGCGATTCGTGTCCGTGAGGAAACCGCTGTTGCGCGCCACATCGCGCTTGGCGTCCAGGTTGGCGGAATTCTGCGGGGTCACCGGTTCCGCTGCGTGGAGACTGAGCGCCACGAGCAGGGTGGGAAAAAGGAAGTGTTTCATGGGCGATGTGGGTATGCGGGTTGGACGCGGGGCAGGCATAAATGGTTTCCTTCTTTTCGCACAACGGCGCCGTCGGGGCAATCCACACAACTGGTGATGCCGATAGTTGTAACCGCCTCGGTCAGGCCGGCGCCGCTGGCTCCGCCGTCCGTGCCGAACGCCGAGTTGCTGGCGGGGCGCTTTCTGGGCTTAATCCGGGCCGGAATTCCGCCGATAACAGACTGTCTATGACGCACGTATTTCAAGACGAAGCCTTTCAGGCTTTGCCGAGCGATTCGTATCTGGCTGCCCATGCGCTGGCCGGAATTTTCGTGTCCGTTCATCAGCACGGAAAAATCGCCGCGCGGAATAAGAACACCGCCTACGTGGAAGCGTATGAAATGTTTCACCAATTCTGCGGTGATTCCAGCGTGGTGCTCAAGGCTTTGCCCGTGGAATTTGTGCCGGACCGGAACGTGAACGTTCAACGCATCGTCACCTTTTTCGACAAAGTGTGGGCCGAACTGGAGCCGGAAGTATTGGCCCGCAAGGTCAAAACCGAGACCGCTCAGGCCCGCAAAGCCGCCCACAAACGTTACCTCGCCATCACCGGCAAAGGCTTTGTCTATGACCTGAGCGAATCCGACCTGGCCCAGATCCAGAAACTCATCACCCACCTGCACCACCAATTCCAAGACAGCGAGGAGATCGAAGACGCCCACCGCGCCCGGTTGCTGGAACGGATCGAATCCCTGTCAGCGGAATTCCAGCGCAAGATGACCAGCTTCGAAGGCGTCTGGGGCTATTTCATGGAAGCCAGCTACGCCTTCGCCAAGATCGGCGAACCCGCCAAAGATATCCGCAAAACCATCCGCGAAATCGTCACCATCATCTCCATCGCCTCCTCTTGCGCGTATGGCTTGCCCTCCTCCACCCAGCCGCCCCTGCATCTGACCGACTTACATGAAGGCGAAGGGATCTGACGGCGGACGTTACTTGCTATTTAGTCCTCACGACCGCGTCGCCTTCGCGAAATAAACAATCCCGCCGCCGCCGATCAAACTGGCCGCCACATCGCCCCAGAATGGAAACGGCCCGATGCCCAGTCGCAGGCCGGAGACGAGCAGCAGCACTCCCTCCACAACCATCAGCCAGCCGAACCACGGAATGGCCACGGCGAACTTGCGCGGCCAGAGCGCCAGCACCAGATACCAGACGCCGACCAGCGTGAACGCGCCGCAGACCATCCGCAGCCAATAATCCAGCATCGGGTCATAGGTGATGGGCTTGGCACCCATGCCTTGCGCGATGGAATTGATCTGCGGCCACGAAGCGAACACACCCACGAGGCAAACGCCCCAAATGAACGCGGAGAAAGCGAGGAAGAGGCGGAGGAGACGAAGGGGCATGGAGGGAAATCTTTAATGAATCAATTCGGAATCAGCCGATAAAAACGGCGAGGGCTTAACGGGTTGTAGTTTTGATATGTGTAGATGCCGCCGCTATTTGTAATCGTTAACAATTCCACCCAGTTGGACAGATTCGTCGAGGTTTGTAGGCTATACGGCGTGCCTATCTGGCTAACGGGTTTCAATTCAAAACTAGTGGTAAACCAAGTTGGATAAGTTCCAAATTCCAGCCATATGCGTAAGGTCATTTGTTGGGTGCCAACTTGAGGGATGGGATAGCCAATTGGCGCGTTTGTTGAGGCGTCAAATGATCCCCATCGTTGCAGGTTTACGGAAGCCGGTTCATCAGTGAAACTATCGAAATCCCCCGCAAATTTAGCGAACATGATTTGAACCGGTGGTTGGATTACCCCTGGGCCCTCGCCGTTGGTGTTTCCATTCGCGATTGCATTATTCATCCAGTTACTAGTGCCCGTTCGGGATATGTAGGGGATAGTGGGGTCACCCTTACCAGTGTCGCCGACCGTAAAAAGCAAATCCGGGTGTGCGATAACTCGCTTGAGTTGCTGCTGAACCTGATGTCCAT
>CAIWFB010000271.1 GCA_903911825.1 uncultured Verrucomicrobia subdivision 3 bacterium | reverse complement strand
TTTTCGCCGAGGCGCGTTTCCGCATCGGCTTTGAGCTTGGAAAGAATCATCGCCGAAACTTCCTGCGGCGAAAATTGTTTGGCTTTGCCGTCAACTTCGACTTCCACGGCGCAATCGCCATTGGACGCCTTCACGACTTTGTAAGGCATGCGCTTAATTTCTTCGGCCACTTCGTCAAACTTGCGACCCATGAAACGCTTCACGGAATAAATTGTGTTGCGCGAGTTGGTCACGGCCTGACGCTTCGCGGCGTCGCCGACGATGCGTTCGCCCGATTTGGTGAACGCCACGACGGACGGCGTCGTGCGTTTGCCTTCGGAATTTTCCAGCACGAGGGGTTCGCCGCTGTCCATGACCGCCATGCAGGAGTTCGTGGTGCCTAAATCAATGCCTAATACTTTTGCCATAAAATTGTGGGTGTAAAAATTGGTTTCTGGTTTAACTGCTTGGCCAATGTAGTGCAATAACAGTGCCGAACTGTGCCAAACGACGAAATAGGCGGAAAACCATTGTAAATGAAGGGTTAAATGGCGGTTTCAGTCGCCGAATAGCAGCCGCAAAACTGTGCCATTCGTGGCACAATGGCACAGTTGGTGAGCGCTTGGCGCACGTTGGCTGGCACAGAAAGATGTCGCGCGAAGGAAAGAGGAAATATCCAACCGACAAATATTCTAGGTAGGGCGCGTCACTCCGTGCGCGCCGTCGGTTGCAACCGAAGCGTTCGGCGGGCAGAGGACTGCACGCCCTACCAGTTTTGGCTCGATGCGGGTAATCCCAGCACGAAACAGAAAAGGCTTTGCTGGCTTCGCTCCCTTCGCGCGCCACCGTCCATCAAAACTTTTTGAGGACGATGCGCTGACAGACGCCGGGAAATTGTTTGCGTAATTTCAGGATCAAATCGCGCCCCAGCCCTTCAACTTCAGTCTGAAGTTCGTTTGCCAAGCGCGGTTCCTGCACGACGTGTTTGTAGGCTGAACAACAATCCGTGGAGACGCAGACTTCGAGCTGGTCGTCGGCTCCGGCGAAAACGTGCAGCGGCCACCAGAAACATTCGCGCGGTTTCACGCCGGGAACGTGCAGGCGACAGAGATTCCATGTATCAAGGAATTGGCAGCCCGCGCCTTGTTCGTAAAGATGAAAACCGTCGTGCGCTGTGCTGCGGGCGCGAAATTCTGGTAGATCCGCCGGCGAAATTGCCGTGAGCCAGTGTTCGATACGCGTAAATTCGGCGTCGGGAATAAAAATTTTCCCCTCACGACAACATTTGACGCACGCCTGCTGACACGCTTTTGCCAGCGGGGCATTCAAATCATTCGTGGCGGCGGCGTCACCGCTCATTTGCTACCGGGTTTGATGGCGGGAGTGTTAGCCAAATCTGGCGGCAAATTGTTCGGATCGAACGTCTCGACTTGCAACGCGATGAGGCTGATGGTCGGCACGCCGAGGTTCACCGCGCCGTTGGAACGATCCACCACCATCGCCACACCCGCGACGTTGCCGCCATTTCCGCGCACGATATCAATGGTTTCTTGCACGCGGCCACCTTTGGTCACGACGTCTTCCACGACGAGAATCTTTTCGCCCGCCGCAAACTTGAAACCCCGGCGCAGCACCAATTTCCCTTCCTCTTTCTCCACGAAAATAAACCGCAAGCCGAGTTGCCGCGCGACTTCCTGACCGATGACGAGGCCGCCCATCGCGGGTGCGACGACGGTGACGGCGCCGAGCGGTTTTAGTTTTTCCGCGAGCGCCGCGCCGAGTTTTTCGACCACGGGCATTTGCTGGAGCGCGAGGGCGCATTGGAAAAATTGGCGGCTGTGCAACCCGCTACGGAGGACAAAATGGCCTTCGAGCAACGCCCCGGAATCCCGAAAAATCTGTAACGCTTCATCAGTTGTCATGGCGCGAATTTTAAGTTCAAAGTTCAAAGTTCAAAGCAAAAATTGCCACGGAGAACCCAGAGTTTTGTTTTTTCTCTGTGCGCTCGGTGGCTCTGTGGCTAAATTCCCGCCCGTGCCGAAGTGGATCAAATTCATCATCGCCGTGCTGCTCCTACCCGTTTGTGTGGGCGCCGTGCGCACGGTGTCCGTGACGCTACGGGCTGGTTATGGCGCGGACACGGTGTGGGTTCCCTTGCTGGCCGGGGCGGCGTGCTGGGTGATCATTTTTTTTCTGCTCCCGAAACCGATGTGGATTTACGTCTTTGGCCACGAGCTGACGCACGCGCTGTGGACGTGGCTATTCGGCGGGCAGGTGAAAAAAATGAAAGTCAGTTCCAAGGGCGGGCATGTCATTATTTCGAAAACCAACTTCGTCATCGCGCTGGCGCCCTATTTTTTCCCGCTCTATGCGATCATCGTCATGGGCACCTACGCGCTGGGCAATCTACTATGGGGCTGGCATAGCTACGTCGTCTGGTTTCATCTCTTGCTGGGCGCGGCGTATGCGTTCCACGTCACGCTGACGTTTCATGTGTTGCAGACGCAACAATCCGATATCACCAGTCAGGGCTATTTTTTTTCTGCCGTGATCATTTTTCTCGGCAACGCGTTGGTGCTGCTGCTCAGTGTGCCGTTGCTGTTAGAACGGATTGGAATCTTGAAAATTTTCAGCCGTTGGTGTGAGGAAACGGGGAAAGTTTTTCTCTGGTTGCATCACCTATTTTAAACCGCCGGGGAAACGTCGGCTGCATTGGGTGCGGCCAAGCTGTTTTCGGAAGTTGACCGCACCCGTTGCCGCACCGAAACTTCAGTCAGCTATGAAACTATTGCTGCTGTTCGTCACGCTGGTGGTCACGGGTCAAGTGGGCCTCGCTCAACAACGCGGCTTTCCGGTCGCGACGAATGACGAGTCGGGCTTCGTGTCAATCTTCGACGGCCAATCGCTCGCGGGCTGGGCGGGCGATACGAATTATTGGCGCGTGGAGCAGGGCACGCTAGTGGGCGAAGTCACAGCCGCGAATTTGCTCAAGGTCAATTCTTTCCTCGTCTGGCACGGAGGCGAGCCGCGCAATTTTGAATTGAAGGTGCAGTATCGTATCTCGGCCAACGGCAACAGCGGTATTAATTATCGCAGCGTCATGGTCACGAATGGTCCGTGGGCCATGCGCGGCTATCAGGCGGACATTGATGGGCGCAACCAATACACCGGCCAGAATTACGAGGAGAAAGGCCGGACCTTTCTGGCGTTGCGCGGTCAAGTGACGCGGCAGGTGAACGATCAATTGCCCGAAATCATCGGCACCCTTGGCGCGACGAACGAGTTGTTGGCCGCCATCAAAAACGACGACTGGAACGAGTATCACCTCATCGTCAGCGGCAACACACTGACGCACATCCTCAACGGCCACGTGATGAGCGTGGTCATTGATGAGGACACCAAAAATCGGAGGTTTGATGGTTTGCTGGGCGTGCAAGTCCACGTCGGCCCGCCGATGAAGATTGAATATCGCAATTTTCGCCTAAAAAATCTGACGACTCTGCCGAAATAATTTTTAGCGCAGATTGACCAGCAACCTTTTCTGCATTTCATTGTTTCATCATCGGGAACTAATCATGACACACGCCAACCTTGAAGCGGCTCGGGAAACTTACCGCCAGATCGCCCACAACATCTCTAAAATAATGCGCGGTCAGGATACGGCCACGCGGCACCTGCTCGCCGCGCTCGCGGCGGGCGGCCACGTTTTGCTGGAGGATTATCCCGGCACCGGCAAGACCACGCTCGCCAAGGCGCTCGCCAAATCCATTGATGCCGACTTCAAGCGCCTGCAATTCACGCCGGATTTGTTGCCATCGGACATTCTCGGCGTCTCCATTTTTGATCAGCGCGATCAGCAATTTCATTTTCACGAAGGCCCGGTGTTCACGAACATTCTGCTCGCGGATGAAATCAACCGCGCCTCGCCCCGCACGCAATCCGCTTTGCTGGAAGCGATGGGCGAAGGTCAGGTGAGCGTGGAAGGCGTGCGCCGGAATCTCTCGGAACTCTTCTTCGTCATCGCCACGGAAAACCCCGTGGAATTTCGCGGCACCTATCCGCTGCCTGAAGCGCAGATGGATCGGTTCGCGATGCAATTCACGCTCGGCTACGTTTCGCCCGCCGAAGAAGTCGCCATTCTTACCGCGCAGGAACACAGCCATCCCATTGATGATTTAAAACCCGCCGCCACGCTCGCGGATGTCATTGCTTTGAAGCGCGCCGTAGAAACCGTGCGGATGAGCGATGAGCTGAAGCGTTACGCCGTGGATCTTGTGGCGGCCACGCGCACGGCACCCGGCGTGCAGCTCGGCGCCAGTCCGCGCGCTTCGATCGCGTTGATGAAAACCGCGCAGGCGATGGCGTTATTCGAGGGCTTGGATTTCGTCGCGCCCGAACAGCTTCAAAAACTGGCGGTGCCCGTCATCGCTCACCGCGTCGTGATGGAACCGCAGGCACGGTTTTCTGGTCTGACCGCACGCGGCGTGGTGGAAGAGATCTTGAAGAAGACCAAAGTGCCGGCGTGAAGCAAATCTACCAGCCGATCTACTGGAGTTACCGCGCCAGCGGCGGCTTGTGGTATTGGGCGCGCCGTCGCTTCACAGCGGTCGGTTTATGTGCCCTCGGAACTTTCCTCGTGACCGGCGCGGTGGGCATGGACATCGAAAGCTCGGTCACCTACCAATTTTTTGCGCTGCTACTGGCGCTGCTCTTGTTCGCCTTTGGTTGCAGTTTTTTCTTTCGGGCCAAATTTTCGGCGACCCGCCAGCTTCCGCGCGTGGGCACCGCCGGGCAACCATTGCACTACACGGTCACGGTCAAAAATCTCACCGCCCAACAGCAAACGGGTCTGACGTTGTTGGAAGATTTTGCCGACCCGCGTCCGGCGTTTGAAGACTGGCTGGCCTTTCAGCTCGCAGAAGGCAAACGCGTCCGCCCGTTTCGCGTCGCGCAAAAGCGGCGCCAAAATCCGTTTCGCTTGGCGGATTGGAAGACGGCAGAAATCGCCCCGTTGCGCCCCCAAGGCGAGGCCGAAGCGCGCGTTGAAATATTACCGTTGCGGCGTGGTATTTTAAGTTTTGCGGGCGTGACCATCGCGCGGCCGGATCCGCTGGGTTTATTTCGCTCGTTCGTAAAAGTGCCGGTGCCGCAAAAAATTTTGATTTTGCCGAAACGCTATCCGCTACCGTCCATCAAGCTGCCGGGTGCGTTGCGCTACCAAGAAGGCGGCGTGGCGCTGGCCACAAATGTCGGCAGTAGCGATGAATTTGTGGCGCTGCGCGATTATCGCCCCGGCGATCCGCTACGGCACATCCACTGGCGCAGTTGGGCCAAGATCGGCAAGCCCATCGTGAAGGAATACGAGGATGAATTCTTTGTGCGCCATGCGCTGGTGCTCGACACGTTTGACGCTGAGCCGAACAGTGAAATTTTGGAGGCCGCCGTTTCCATCGCCGCCTCGTTCGCCTGCGCGTTGGTCACGCAAGAATCGTTGCTAGATCTCTTGTTTGTCGGCAATCAGTCGTATTGCTTCACCGCTGGTCGCGGGCTGGCGCACGCTGATCAGTTGCTCGAAATTCTGGCGGCGGTGCAACATTGTCCGGACAAAAAATTCGCGACACTGGAGCATCTGGTGTTGAACCACGTTTCCGTCGTCAGCGGCTGCATCTGTGTGTTGCAACGTTGGGACGAGGCGCGCCGAAAATTCATCGAGCGACTCAAGGAATTGGGCGTGCCGCTGCTGGTGTTGATCATCGTGCCGGCGGGCGGCGGGCTTTCCGGCGCAGGTGGACCGCTGGTGGATGCGCCCGGCACCCTGCACGTTTTGGAACTTGGTAAACTGGAGGAAGGCTTGCGCAAGTTATGAAAATGCCACCGTTCCTCCTCCTCGCCGCGCTAGCTTTTTGGGGCTGGCTCACGGATTTTCTGGCGGCGGGGCTCATCATGGGTGCGCTCTTGGAAAGCGCGCGCTTCACCCGTTTCCGTTGGGAGTTAGACGATGCTGACTTCAATCGTATCTGGAGTTTTTGCGTGCTGTTGAACGTGGCGCTGGCGGCCTACGTTTTCACCACGAACGATCCGGGCGGTAATAACGCGGCGTTGAATGCGGTGAATTCCAGTGCGCTTACGGCAACGCGGTTTTTTCGCTGGTTGCCCATGACGACGTGGGCCTTCGTCGTCGCGCAATTTTTCAATGTGCGACCCTCCGTCCCGCTCACTTCGGTGTCGCTGGTGTTACGCTGGCGGCGGCGGCAGGGCGACGGCACATTTTCCGCGCAGTATCACAATATTTCCTATGCATATTTCATCGTGTGCTTGTTTTCCGCCGGCATTCACTCCAATACCGGGTCGCAAATTTATTTCTGGAGCTTGGGAATTTTAGTGGCATGGGCCTTGTGGGCGTTGCGTCCGGCGCGCTATCGGTTTTGGGTTTGGCTGGCGGCGGTGGCGCTGGTGCTGGCCATAGGCTTTTCCGAAATGGTCGGCATCAATCGCGCGCAGCAACTCATCCAGAATTTTAACGCCGAATGGATGGCGCGATTGTTCGGCGGGCGCACGGATCCGCTGCAAAGCATGACGAGCATGGGCCGGATCGGAGAATTAAAATTATCTGCCAAGATCGCCATCTGGCTGGAGCCGCGCGAAGTGGGCCGCGTGCCGTCATATCTGCGCGAAGCGAGCTACCGGAATTATCAGCCGCGCAAAATGACGTGGTATGCCGGCGGCACGTTGAGCGATTTTGAATTAATTCCCGGCGAATCAGACGAAAGCACTTGGCTGCTATTGCCAGCGAAAACCAACGGCCTCAATGCCGTCAATATCGCGTGCTATCTCAACGGCTGGTCGCGCGAACTGCAAGCGCCCGAAGGTTTGTTACCCTTACCCAGCGGCACGGCCCGGCTGACCAAGGTTCCGCCCGCGATGATCATGAAGAAGAACAGCAACGGCGCGTTGCTGGCGGCGGGTCGGGGCTTGATGATTTTTGATGCGGTTTACGGCAACGGCGCGACGATCGACGCGCCGCCGGATGTGAACGGCACCAATCGTTTCGATCTGGGCGTGCCCACCAACGAAGTGCCCGCCCTGCAAGCGGTGATTGATGAAATGAATCTGGCGACCAACCTAAATCACGCGCAAACGTTGCAGGCGGTGGAACATTTCTTCTTTGAAAAATTTACTTATAGCGTCTGGCAACGGCGCGAACGCGGTGTCCGCACCAACGCCACGCCGCTCACGAGATTTCTGCTGAACAATCGCAGCGGGCATTGTGAATTTTTCGCCAGCGCCACCGTCTTGCTGCTGCGCCAGATGAATATTCCGGCGCGCTACGCCGTCGGTTACTACGTTCACGAAACGCGGGGCACCGGCTTCGTGGTGCGCGAACGCGACGCCCACGCGTGGTGTCTCGTGTGGAATGACGCGACCCAAGGTTGGGAAGATTTTGACACCACGCCGCCCTCGTGGGTGGCCATCGAAAGCCAGCGCACCGCCTTCGGCCAATGGTTTTCCGACGCGCGCTCATGGCTGGGGTTGCAGTTCGCAAAATTCCGCTGGCGGCAGGCGAATTTCCAGCAATACATTTTCTGGGCGCTGATCCCGGTCATGTTGGTGTTGCTCTATCACATTATTTTCCGCCGCCGGGGAAAAATGGGGATGCGTTCGCAGAAAAAATTGGTCGCGGAAAAAAACCATTGGCCCGGTTTGGATTCCGAGTTTTACCAGCTTGAAAAGAAACTTGCCGCGCGCGGCGTGCCGCGTCAGCCGGGCGAAACGCTGGCGGACTGGCTGGAACGGGCACTGACGGCGCCGGGCGCAATAGCTTGGCGAGAGCCAGTGCGGGAATTGTTGCAGCTCCATTATCGGCACCGGTTTGATCCTGCGGGTTTGCGGCCTGCAGAGCGCGCCGCCTTGAAACGGCAGGTGGAAGTTTTGTTGGGAAAAATTGCAGCCAATTTCAAGAAGTCGTGAAGGTCAGTAGATGATGACCATGTCTCGCCAAGCGGGTGTGATGGCCCACAAGTTCACCGGATTGGTGCTGCGACCAAATTTCATGAACCGAACGCTGCCATCCACGAAGGCATAATTCGCGCCGCCCATACCCTCGATGGGATCGCCGGAACTGCGCCGGAGATTGGAATGTTTCGATTGGTCCAGTTGCGTGATGTCTTCAGAAGTCTCAAAATCCAGATACCAGTGCATGGAGTCGGTATCTTTCTCGCCGAAGTCGCACGTTTCGGAGGGAAAGAGGATGGCGTTTTCGCGAAGGGCCAGACCGTTGGTGGCGGCGGCTTTGCGCCAGCCGGGGGCATTGTTCATTTGCGCGAGGTAAAAATCATTCCAAGCATTGTAGATGTAACTGCGCGGAGCAGCGTCTGCCGGGCAAGTATTCGTGTCTGCGTCACCGCTGCGCGGATTGGGGCCGTCGCTCGGACAAACTAGGATGCGCGTGGTCTGGTAAGTTTCCAGCAACCGCTGCGGCCAGCGGTAGGGATGCGAGCGCGGCAACAAATAACCATTGTTGTCATCCACATACATCCGCAGCGAGAGGTTGATCTGGCGCAGGTTGTTTAAGCAATAGATTCGCCGTGCCGATTCCTTGGCGCGGGCCAGCGTGGGCAGCAACATAGCCGCCAGAATTCCGATGATGGCAATCACGACGAGCAATTCGATCAGGGTGAAGCCACCACGAACCGGCTTTTGATTTTGGGAACGAACTGCACTACGCATATTTAAACGAGACGACGCCCGCGCCGGTTATGTTACAACCCGCTGGCTTGCCGTGCTGGCGCGCGAAAGGCGAGTTCTTGATTTGACCGCGCCGGTTTAATGGCGGATGATGGAATCGCCAAATCGGATGGGGGCGCACTGGTTTCGACCATGTGAACACGCCAGAGGCGGCATGCCGAGGAAGATGCGTTGGCCTCGTAAATCATTCGCATCAAAACCAAAAAGCTAACGAAGAACTAGCCCTCGCAGCCTAAGTGCTACGACGTCTGCCACTGGACACCTGCTACGGTGGACGGACGCAACAGCAGGTATGATGAATGACGGAGACCGCGCGTTATTCATCGAGATCTTATCATGCGGACTAGGCAGTGCGATTCGAGTCCAAGCGCCATCGCATAGCAGAAAATTTTACTTGGAATAAGCATGTAGTCGCGGCTGGTAGGCTTGCTTGGGACGTGGGTTCAATTCCCACCGCCTCCACCATTTTTCACCTGGCCCAGAATAGGTGAGGCAGTCAGCGGTGGTTTATTAGACTTGTGATAGTCTTGATGACTGCCTCCATCTCAAAAGGTTTTTGGAGATAGGCTTGAGGTAGTTCGTCATGATGATCAGCCATGACTCTGGACTCGTTGTAGCCACTGGCCATGATCACCGGAAAGCCGGGGGCCAATCGGCGCAACCCCGCCAAAGTCCCCCAGCCATCCAGTTTGGGCATGGTCAGGTCACACAAGACGCAACCAATCTCCTCCCGGTGCCGCTCAAACAAGGCCAAGGCCTCGGCTCCGTCTGCGGCGACAATCATCGCATAACCCACCCGCCGGAGCGCGACCGCGACGAACTTGCGCACCGCGGCATCATCATCTACCACCAGCACCATGCCGCGCCCGGATTTTTCCAGAGGAGGAAGGATTTTGGTTACCGCTGGCGGGGTTTCCGTTTTCGCCACCGGCAAGAAGACGCGAAAGACACTGCCGCGGTCGGGCTCGCTTGCCACGGTGATACAACCGCTCCACTTCTTCACGATGCCCAGCGCTACCGACAAACCTAACCCGCGGCCGGCGAACTTAGTGGAGTAGAACGGATCGAATAGTTTGCCAAGGTCAACGGCCGCGATGCCGCACCCGTTGTCAGTCACTTCCAGAAAGGCGTAAGTCGTGGCCTGGGGGTGCCAGTCCACGGGGAAACGATGGGTGGTCGGCAGGTCGGCGGCCGAAACCTGGTTGACCGCGAGGCGCAGGTCGCCGGCGTGACCCTGGCACGCTTCCCAGGCGTTGGTGAGCAAGTTGGTCAGCACCTGTTGAATCTGATTGCCATCGGCGTAAATGAGCGGGCCGGGCGCGGGCAGGACGGATTTCAGGCCCAACGTTTTCGGTAGGGCGGCCAACAAGATGGGCAGGCTCTGCTGGCAGAGCTCGGCCAGATCCAGGTGTTCGGGTTTGGCTTGGATCTGGCCCAGATAAACCAGCATCCGCTGGCTGATCTCGGCAGCGGATGACGCGGATTGCAAGGCCTCCACCAGATTGGGGTCGGGGGATCCATTGACTAGATGATCTTGGATAGCCATTTCCAAGCCGATCATCACGGGCTGAAGACGGTTGTTGAAGTTGTGGGCGATCGCGCCCGCCATGCGGCCGAGGCTTTCCGATTTTTGCAACTGCTGATTTAAGGCTTCCAGTTGGGCTTGCTCCGCTTCAGCTTGCTTGCGTTTGGTAATGTCCTCCACCAGCCAAATCGAACCGGTCGCAAGATTTTGCGGATCAATTGCCCGACCGGTCAGATTACACATAAAGTGGGATCCATCCTGCCGCCGCATCTCCGCTTCCGTGTGAAAGACTTCGTTCCGCGCCAACGCTGCGTAACCCTCCTGGCCAATGCGCGCGTGCGCGTCAGAATCAGCATACAAGCCGACCGTCTCGCAGCCGATCGTCGCGCCCGAAGCGTAACCAAAAATTTGATCGAGGGCTGGATTGGCGGCTCGGATGCGGCGGTCCTGAATGAAAGCCACCCCCAACGGGATGGTTTCCATGATGACGCTCAATTCGTTGGCGAGTTTGTTAATATGTTCCTCATCCTGTTTGCGCTCGGTGATGTCCGAGATGCTGCCGACCATGCGGACCGGTTGGCCGGACGAATCGCGCATGGCCTTGCCGCGCGAATACACCCAGCGATGACCGCCATTTTTGTGCTGGAGTCGGAATTCAACCTGATACGCCTTGCCGACCTGCAAATGTTCCCGGGTCACCTCGGTGACCAGCGCGAGATCGTCGGGATGCACGAGTTTCAGGAAAGTGGACTTATGTCCCGGCAGTTCCCCGATGCGATAGCCGGCAATTTCCAGCCACCGTGGCGAAAAATATTCCTCTCCAGTGAGAATGTTCCAATCCCATAAACCATCCTGCACGGCGCTCTCAATCAGTTCATAGCGCTCCTGACTACGCAGCAAGGCCGCCTCGGCCTTTTTTTGGGCGGAGATGACATCGAAGACCGCCACAAAATGTTCCTGCTGCGGGCTCCAGACCGAAACTCGGAACCAGTTGCCGAGGCTCTTCATGTGAATCTCGAATTGTTCCGGCTTGCCCGTCCGGGCCACCCGGCCGTAAATCTCAAACAACTGCGGATCCGATTCGCGGATGCCCGGGATAACTTCGGTGACTCTCTTGCCAACCACATCCTTCAAGCCGGTCAAAATTCCGAAAGCACGATTGACCTCTAGATAGCTAAAGTCATGCGGACGGTCGCCCACGAAGTGCATCTGGCAGTAGGCAAAACCGTTCATCGTATCGAGAATAGAACGGTAGTGGGCCCCGCTCTCCCGCCGTGATGCTTCAGCCTGCCGACGTTCCGCCACAACTGCCGCCACCGCCAGCCCAGTCAGAGCGACGACTCCCAGAAATAACTGAACCATGTGAAGACGTTCTGCTAGATCGCGACCACCCAGCGGAAATTCACCCTTCCCCGTCGTCGTCAAACCGATGGCAATCACCGTCAGTATGGCCAGCAGCACGGAGGTGCCTCGCGCGCCAATACGCAACGCCGACCAGAGTAGCGGGATGAAAATCCAATACGGTCGGGGCACTAAGGGCAGACCACTCGCCGCGCCGAGGAAACCCAGCGTAGCAAAAATGCACCAGACCAGCGCCAGAGCCAGCAGTTCCGGCAGCCGCCACCAGTTGCCAGTGGTGCGTGGCCAAGGCTGCACACAAGCGATGATCATCGGCGTCACCAGCAAGATTCCCAGCCCGTCGGCAATCCACCAGCCCAGATAAAATTCCTGGAAAGAAGTTTTGGACGCGAGTTCCGCCGAAGCCGCTCCGAGGAGCGCGGTGACGCCATTCACCACCACCGCACACAGTCCCAGCGCCATCACTTCACCGATTCGCGTGAAGGTCACCTGGCGCCCAGCGGCGAACCGGGTCATGACCCACGCGCAACCCCAGGACTCCAGCACATTGGCCAGCATGAAGCCCACACTGGCCAAGCCCGGTCGCCCAGAGAGCAGATTGACAACATTGCCGGTGAGGAAAACGACGACGAGAATTGACCGCCACCGGCGGGGTGGATTCAACAGCAGCGCGGCCAAGGCCACGCCACCCGGCGGCCAGACGGCCGCGAGAATGCCTTGCGCATCCGGAAAAAACAGCGCCAGTTTGAGCGTGAAAGCATAAGCGAGCGCAACCAAGGCCAGACGCCGGGCGGCGACAAACCGCGATTCAGCCGCCGCCGGTGATGCTGGAGTCGTGGTGCTCATGGTGTGTATTGGCGGAGTGCCAGCCAGCACGCCAAACGCATAGGTTCCCAAACCTCAATCAAAGACCCGAGACTCCAGCCGGAGTTGGCGAGGGAGTCGGCCAAGGCGGCGAAACACGAAAGCAAACCTCCCGTCGCGCCGAAATGGATCAGGGCACCGCTGACTGCCAGCCGATAGGCAATTCGTAGCATAATTAAGTCCGGTTAGCCTTTGGGCAGGCACTAAATCAGATTAAGTTGTCTTCTCATCTCGGCCAACCTCACCTTGGTATTCTCGCAAAGTTTTTTGGCGGGCGGGACATGATGAAACCGGAGATAGCGACAGCCAGATCGCAACTCATGTCGGCTGGTGCTGGAGTTCGGCTTCGAATCCAAACGGATTTCGCTCAAGGCCATTTATCTCAATCACGCCCGGCCCGAAAAATGTGATAAATGGGTGGCCTGTCGTCCGCACGGAACCGGAGGTCACCGATTACGAAGTTTATGCCGGCCTCGCGTCACTTTTTGATTTTAAAGGCCTCGTGCGTCATTACTTCATGCGGAGGGGGAGCGCGAACGTGGCTGACGTGCTTGGCCTTGTCCACAAAAGGGTTGTGGATTTTCACCAAAGAAAATTCGAGCTGACTTCAAAAGACACCACCATTTTGAAGGAGAAAAAAATCGCCGGACGTGGCGCGTTCGGCGATTTTTCGTTTAAGCGCATAAAAATCGGTTCGAGCCGTTTGGCGTTGCTAGCTTCAGATCGTCAGATCACTGAAGAAGGCCTATTCGATCGCGAGGAAACGATAGCCCACTCCCAATTCAGTCAGCAGTAACTCCGGCGATTCTGGGTTGGCTTCCAGCTTCTCGCGTAAGTGGGCGATATAAACCCTCAAATAATGAGTGTCGTTCTCATGGCCCGGGCCCCAGACTTCGAGGAGAATCTGCCGGTGGGTCAAAACTTTTCCCGCATGCCGCGCCAGCAGCCGGAGCAAATCATATTCGATCTTAGATAACTTCACTTCCTTGCCGCCTACGGTGACGCGGCGGGTGGCCATATCTAATACAAGATTTTTTGCGTGAACCACGGCGGCTTCTTCGGTTTTGTTCGAACGTCGCAGGGCCACGCGCAAGCGCGCGAGCAGTTCGTCGGTATTGAACGGCTTGGTCACATAATCATCGGCTCCGGCATCGAGCGCAGCGACCTTGCCTTTCTCGTCGTCTTGCACCGACAGCACAATAACCGGGGTATCGCTCCATTCGCGTAATCGGCGGAGCACTTCTTGTCCGGACACATCCGGCAGGCCGAGATCCAAAATCACTAACGCCGGCCGATGTTGCGCTGCTAGCACGACGCCCTCTTGCCCGTTCACGGCCGCCAGCACGCGATAGGCGTTGGCCTCGAGCGTGACCGTCAGCAGGCGGCGAATCTGCGGTTCGTCGTCCACAACCAGCACCAGTGGTTTTTCAGTCATTCTTTTTCCTCCGGGACCGGCGGCAGTTTTGTGAGTGGTAGTTTTACCGTGAACACTGCTCCGCCACTGGCGCGATTTTCCACGCTGGCACTGCCGCCTTGCGCTTCGGCAAAGCCTTTAACGAGCGATAAACCAATGCCGGTGCCGCCCGCCACGGCGTCGGGGCCGCGCTGAAAACGGTCAAACAATCGGGCCGTGTCGCCAGTTGGTAAACCAGAGCCGTTATCAGCCACGCGCAAAACTAGTTGATCGGTTTCCGCCTGCGCGGAAAATTCGATCTTGGTTCCCGGCGGCGTGTGCACGGCGGCGTTACCGAGTAAATTGACCAGAATTTGTTCCGTCAAAATCGCGTCCAGTTTTACCGGCGGAAAATCGCTGGGAATATTGATTTTGACTTCATGTTGACGCAGGACGCCGCCCAGGTTTTGCAATGCCGACCGCAGTAAATCGTGCAAGTCATGCCAGTCGGTATTCAGCCGCAAATGGCCGGCTTCAATCCGCGACAAGTCGAGCAGATTCCGCACGAGCCGGTTCAAGCGGCGCGTGGCTTCGTCAAGCTCGACCGTCAAAGATTGTTGGGCGGAATTGAGTTCGCCGGCCGCGCGCAAACCGCTGGCCACACTGCTAATGGCCGCGAGCGGTGTGCGCAATTCGTGCGAAACAGAATTTAAGAGCATCGTGCCCATGCGTTCGGATTCCGCCAGAAACTTCGCCTGCGTCTCCGCGTCGCGCAAGCGTTCGCGGTCGAACACCAAAGCAATTTGCCGGATAAAGGCGTCGAGCAAATCCCGCTGCGCCGGCGAAAGCGTCGTCGCATCTTGAAAGCGCAGGCTTAACACACCGGTGGCGCGCGCGCCGGCGACGAGTGGCAGATGCAAGCCTTCGCTGGCCGGTAAATTATCCGTGCCGTTACCCGCCGCTTGCCGATGTTGAAAAGCCCAAGCCGCGACGGTTTGCTCTTTATCAGAAAGCGACCACGAACTGGCGAAGTATGAGGTGACGGGAGTCGCTTGGCTTGCATCTGGCAGGGACAAGGCCACGTCCGCGCGAAAAGTTTTGCCGACCTGCTGGATAACTACCGCGAGCAATTGTGCGAGGTCGGGCGACTCGGCCAGATCGCGTGTAAGTAGATACAGCGCCGTCGCGCGCTGTTCACGTTGCCGTTCGGCCGTTTGCTGCGCCCGAATTCGCGCCGTTAATTGTCCCAGCACCAGCGCCACGACGAAATACATAGCGAACATCATGCCATCCTGAAAATTCATGATGAAGAGCGTAAAGCGCGGCGGCAGGAAGAAATAATTCCACAGCACCGCGCTCAGCGTTGCCGCAAAAAAAACCGGGCCGCGGCCGACGAACAACGCCAGCACCACCACCCCGAGTAGATACGTCAACGCCAGCGCGTAAAAGCCAACGAACTGATCCAGCACCGCATTCAGGCCGGTGACGCCCGCCACGATGCCGGCCACCCACGCATAAGTGCGAAAATTGATTTTCCAGAAATTTTCCGGGCGAACCGGACGGCTGGCAACTTGCTCGCCCTCGGCGCGAACGACGTGAACATCAATCTGTCCGCTCTCGCGGATCAACCGGTTCAGCACCGAGCCGCCGCGAAACAATTCAATCACGCGCCAACCCGCCGGTTTACCGACGACAATCTGCGTGGCGTTCTGTTCGCGCGCCGTGCGCAGGATGCCACGCACGACATCGTCGTCGGTCGTGGTGATAATTTCCGCGCCCAGTTCGCGCGCCAGTGCCAGATTTTTAGCGAGCCGGGACTGATCTTCGTCCGACAAAGCCCGTGTGGGTTCGACATAAACCGCCACCCACGTTGCGTGAAGTTCACCGGCGAGCCGACGGGTCCAGCGCACGAGCGAGGCGGAAGTCGGGCTGGCGCTGACGGCGACGACCAGGCGCTGGCCGGATTTCCACGGCGTGCCGGTGCCATGCGCCCGCCGTTCTTCAAGCACGTCCTGACCGACGTGTTCCGCCGTGAAACGCAGCGCCAGCTCGCGCAACGCAGACAGATTACCGACCCTGAAAAAGCGATCCTGCGCCGTGGCGGCGCGTTCGGGTAGATATACTTTTCCGGCGGCCAGCCGCGCACGCAAATCGTCCGGCGGCAAATCCACGAGTTCAAATTCCGCGTCCGTCAAGGCGGTGTCCGGCACGGTTTCGTGGATCGTCACGCCGGTAATTTGGGCAACGGCTTCGGCGCGACTTTCCAGGTGCTGGATGTTGAGCGTCGTGAAAACGTCCAGACCCGCGTCGAGCAATTCCAGCACGTCCTGATAACGCTTGGGATGTCGCGATTCCGGCGCATTGGAATGGGCAAACTCGTCGATGAGAATCAGGTTTGGTTTGCGGGCGAGCGCCGCGTCCAGATCAAATTCGCTTAGCTGCATGCCGCGATATTCGATTGGCCGTCGGGGAAGGGTGGGCAGACCTTCCGCCAGCGCGTCAGTTTCTTTGCGACCGTGCGTTTCGAGATAGCCGATGACGACGTCACGACCAGTGGCAAATTCACGCCGCGCCGCTTCGAGCATCGCGTAGGTCTTGCCCACCCCGGCGCACATGCCCAGAAAAACTTTGAGCCGACCGCGCCGCTGGCGGGCCTCGTCGCGCTGCAACGCGGCGAGCAACGCATCAGGATTGGGGCGGTCGCGTTCGGTCACGGGTTTAGCTTAATGAATCGGATGCGAAATTCAGCTTTTACTTTTTTGGTGGCCCTAACCGCTGCAAGGCCCAGTGGGCGAGCGCGGCGATGCTGACGGTGCCTACGATCAAATAGGTTACTACTTTCAGCTCGCTCAGGGATTCGGTATTCACGGTGATAGCCGGCTGGCGGCGCAGTAATTGAGTCGTTCCGCCAAATTATTTTTCCGGCAACGCAGCCAATGCCAGATTCAGTTTCAGCACATTCACGCCCGGTTCGCCGAGCACACCTAGATCGGCGGGATCAGTGTTGGCGCGCACGAGCGACTGCACTGTTTCCACTGGCAAATTCCGCGCTTTCGCCACGCGTAGCGTTTGCAACGTCGCATTGCGCAAACTGATGTGCGGGTCCAGCCCGCTACCGGAGGCTGTGACGGCGTCGGCGGGAACCGGCGCATTTGTTGCCAGATGGTTTTGCGTGCGGTAGTCGGCAATGCGTTGCGCGATGGCGTCGTTCAGTTTTTGCGAGGTCGGGCCGAGATTGCTGCCGCCGGAACTGGTGGCGTCATAACCGTTGCCCGCCGCTGATGGGCGCGACTGAAAATATTTTTCGGAAGTGAACTGTTGGCCGATCAACCGCGAGCCATGAATGGTTCCGTCTTTGCCCACCAGCAAGCTGCCGTTGGCCTGGTCGTGAAAAAAAAATTGGCCAAAACCTAAAACTACGAGCGGATAAATCCCGCAGCACACGACCGCCAGCATCAGTGTGGCCATGATGGCACCACGAATTTCAGTGAAGAATGTTTTCATAAATCAAACGAGTTTCAGATAGGTGATGAGGACATCAATCGCCTTGATGCCGAGGAATGGCAGCAGCACGCCGCCGCCGCCGTAGATGATCAGGTTGCGCTGCAACATGGCGAGCGCGCCAATGGGTTTGAACTTCACGCCGCGTAGCGCGAGCGGAATCAGCGCGATGATGATGAGGGCGTTGAAAATCACAGCGCTCAAGATCGCGCTGTTGGGATTGTGCAGGTGCATGATGTTCAGCCGTGCAAAAGCGGGGAAGGTGACCATGAGCATCGCGGGAATGATGGCGAAGTATTTGGCCACGTCGTTGGCGATGCTGAACGTCGTCAGCGAACCACGCGTGATGAGCAGCTGTTTTCCAATTTCAATGACTTCGAGCAGCTTCGTCGGATTCGAGTCGAGGTCAATCATGTTGCCGGCTTCCTTGGCCGCCTGCGTGCCGGTGTTCATCGCCACGCCGACATCGGCTTGGGCGAGTGCGGGCGCATCGTTCGTGCCGTCGCCGATCATCGCCACCATGCGGCCGCCGGTTTGTTCGCGGCGGATGAGCGCGAGCTTGTCCTCCGGTTTCGCCTCGGCGAGAAAATCATCTACGCCCGCCTCGGCGGCAATTGCTGCGGCGGTGAGTTGGTTGTCGCCGGTGATCATAATTGTTTTAATACCCAGCTTGCGGAGTTGGGCGAAGCGCTCCCGAATACCGCCCTTGACGACATCTTTAAGGTGAATGACGCCGAGAACTTTTTCCTGCGTGGCCACGACCAGCGGCGTGCCGCCAGAGCGAGAAATATTTTCCACCGCACGCTCGACTGGCGCGGGCATTGGCGTGGCAACGAAACCACGAATTGCATCCGTCGCACCTTTGCGATATTGCATGCCATCCACATCCACGCCGCTCATGCGCGTTTGCGCGGTGAACTTGATGAAGCTCGCGCCGGACATTTCGTGGATCTGCCGTTCGCGGATGCCGAACTTTTTCGCCAGCACCACGACGCTGCGGCCTTCGGGAGTTTCATCGGCGAGCGATGACAGTTGCGCGGCATCGGCGATTTCCTGCTCGGTCACGCCCGGCGCGGGAATGAATTCCGTCGCCTGCCGGTTGCCGAGCGTGATGGTGCCAGTTTTATCCAAAAGTAAAACGTCCACATCGCCGGAGGCCTCGACGGCACGACCACTCATCGCGAGCACATTGCGCTGGAGCAAGCGATCCATGCCGGCGATGCCGATGGCACTTAATAACCCACCGATGGTCGTTGGAATCAGGCAGACGAGCAGCGCGACCAGCACTGGAACGGAAAAATTCGCGGCGGAATAATTGCCGAACGATTTTAGTGTCACGCAAACCAGCAGAAAAATGACCGTGAGCGCGGAAAGCAGAATGGTCAGCGCGATTTCGTTGGGCGTCTTTTGGCGTTGCGCGCCTTCGACCAAGGAAATCATGCGGTCGAGAAAACCCTCGCCAGGGTTGACGGAAATGCGGATTTTGATTTCGTCGGACAAGACGCGCGTGCCGCCGGTGACGGCGCTGCGGTCGCCGCCGCTTTCGCGGATGACAGGTGCGCTTTCGCCTGTAATGGCGCTTTCATCGACAGAGGCGACGCCGTCAACGACTTCGCCATCCATAGGAATCAAATCGCCTGCCTCGACGAGGACAATATCTCCTTTCCGGAGCG
>CAIWFB010000270.1 GCA_903911825.1 uncultured Verrucomicrobia subdivision 3 bacterium | reverse complement strand
GTGATGAACACCGGCCAGTCTTTTTTATTTTCCGGCACGCGGCCGTGCGAACCTTTCACCAGTGTCGCGTCGAGGGGAATCACATCCATCAACATCCGGAAACCCAATTTCTTTTGCAGCAGTCGCCACGCGATCTTTAGTTTCGGGAACGGCAGTTGCGGGTTGAGAAATAATTCCACCGGGTCGTAGCCGGCCTTGCGGTGGATGTCCACGCAGCGCGCAAAGTCCGGCGCCCGCGCATCATCGAGCCAATGGTAATAGGTGAACCACGCGTTTTCCTGCGCAACCGCAATCAAATCGCCCGCGCGGGAATGCGTTGTGCCCGCCGCGGTTTGCTCGACCGCACCCAAAACTTTTTCCACGCCCAGAGTTTTTTCCACCAACGTGCGGACGGCGTTTTCCAGCGAACGGTCGTTCAGATAAATGTGCGCGACTTGATGGTCGGTGACGGCAAATACTTTACTCGCGCCCGCATCCAACAATTCCAAACCGAGCTCTTCCTTCACCGTCAGCCAACCTTGCTCGCGGAAAATCCGGTTGAGGTGAATGGGCTGATCCACGTTGGTAATGCCGTATTCAGAAAGCAAAACCACTGACACACCGCGCGTGCGGAAAAAACCCAGCAGGTCGCCCACGATGGTATCGATCTCGCGCAAGTCGCGGTGAATTCTTGGATTCAGTTGGTAGGAGCCGACGTGAGGAGGCTTTGATTGGCTTTCGATTTTCGGAGCAAGACCCGTCACCTCGTCTCCTACAACGAAAGGCCCGTAGCGTTGCAGGTTGTAATCCAAGTGCGGCAGGTAAACCAAGTTGAGCGTGGGCGAATGTTTTTGCTCAATCCACTTCGCGGAGTTGGCGATCCAGCGCGTGGCACAATCGGCTTTGCCCTGCGGCGAATCGACGCCCGCCGCGGGCCCCCAGAAGCCGAAGAAGGGAAATTCGCCGAGATCCTTTTTGATTTCCGTGCGGATGGCGTAGGGCCACGAGTAAACGTCGAAAAATTTCCGGCCATCGGCGGGATACATCGGGCGGGGCGTGATGGCGTAATCCACGCTCGAATACATGTTGAACCACCAGAAACAATTCGCGCAGGTGAAGTCCGGATTCTGCGCGCGGAGCGTTTCCCAGATTTTGGGCGCACCGACAACGGCGTTCGATTGCTTCCAGAAATGGATCTCGTTCAGTTCGCGATGGAACCAGCCGTTGCCGACGACGCCGTGAGTCGCGGGCATTTTGCCGGTGAGATAATTCGACTGCGCCGTGCTGGTGACGGCGGGAAATGCAGGGCGGATGTGCGCCAGTTTGCCGCGCTGGAGAAACTCGGCGATACGCGGCGTGTGTTCGCCGATGAGCGATTCGGTGAGGCCAACGACGTTGAGGACAGCGAGGCGATTCATAAGGAAATTTCAAACCGCGAACCACGCAAAATACGTGAAAGGAAATATGATTGGTCCAATAAATTTTTTATTTCCGCTTCCAGTTCGCGTGTTTTGTGCGGTTCGCGGTGAATCATTTTTTTCGCTCCCGCAACTCATTCACGGCGGCGATGACTTTGGCCGCATCCATCTCGTGAACTTCCACGCCGTGGCCGATGGCGCGGAGCAGGGTGATGGTCAATTCGCCGCCGAGATGTTCGCGAAAATCGTCGAGGCCGGACAAGATTTCCGGAAGGTTCGCGTTGTCGGCGTTGAGCAATTCATCCGCGAAGAGTTGGAAGCCGAATTGTTCCAGCAGGCGCAAGATGCGTTCGGCTGCCGGCGCTTCGAGTAAGCCGATGCTGCGAGAATAGAGCACATCCAGCGCGAGACCGATGGCCACCGCATCGCTGTGGGAAATGCGGAAGCACGAGAGCTGCTCGAGCTTGTGCGCCGCCCAGTGGCCAAAATCCAGCGGACGCGCGGAGCCGTTCTCAAACGGATCGCCGCCCGTGGCGATATGGTCTAGGTGCAATTCCGCGCAGCGCCGGATGAGATGCTTCATCGCCGTCGGCTCGAACACGGCCAACTTCGCCGCGTCGCGCTCGATCTCGGCGAAGAAGTTCGCATCGCGGATGCAGGCAACCTTTACCGCCTCGGCGTAGCCCGCGCGTTTTTCCGCAGCGGGCAAGGTGGCGAGGAATTGGAAATCGTTGATGACGGCGTGCGGCGGCGCGAAGGTGCCGATGAAATTCTTTTTGCCGAACGCATTCAAGCCATTCTTCACGCCTACGCCGGAATCGGCTTGGCTCAACGTCGTGGTGGGAATCCGCACATGGCGCACGCCGCGATGCGCCGTGGCCGCCGCAAAACCCGCGACATCCAGCAACGCGCCACCGCCGATGGCGATGAGATACGAATGGCGGTCAATGTGGTAACGATGGATCTGTTCGTGCAGATCGCTGACGAGCGCGGGAGAATTTTTGGCGCGTTCACCGCCGGGCACATCGAGCGGCGGACGGACGAGTTGTAATTTCGCAGCGTGCGCGGCGAAGTAGTTTTGGATTTTCTGCTCTAGATCGGGCTGCGCCTGCGCGAGCGCATCATCCAGCACCACGAACACTTTTTTTAGCGCGGCTTCGGCAAGCGCATTGTGCAGCGTCAGGTTGTCCGTCGCGAAGACGTCTTCCGTGAAGAAGACGCGCAATTGCCACTGGACTTGAATAGAGCGCTGAATGAACGGCACACGCTACTCTGAAATTTCCCGCGCGACTTTTCGAGTTAAATTTACGGATCTGGAAGTTTGTTTCGGCACGCAAACTGGTGCCTTCGCCGGTTAAAGCTTGAGAATCATCATATAGTCAGGAACATTTCATTTTATAGTTATGCCATCACACCAACTGTCATTTACCAAACGCATGGGGAAAGCGGTCGCTAGACCCTTGAGCTGGTTGGCAAGTTCACCTTGGCTATATCCGCCCTTCCGGATGATGGATATTTATTGGAATTGCCTAATCGGGAAAGGCTCGGGCGGCTGGGACTTACAAGATGAAGTGCAAGCGGCGGCAAGGCGAATTCGTGTTGCACGACCAGTGGTTTTCGATGTGGGCGCCAACATCGGTGATTGGTCGCAAGGCTTGTTGCAGGCGGTGCCGGACGCAAAAATCTATATGTTTGACCCTTCGCCCGGTTGTCAGGCAGCCATCCGCCAAAAGGCACTACCCAACACGAAATTATTCCCGGTTGCGCTCGGCGAAGTTGCCGAGACGAAAACCTATTATTCCAGTTCTGAAACGGATGGTAGCGCCTCCTTATACACGCGTTTTGACACATCATTCGCCGGCCTAGCTTACCGGCAGACCACGGTCGAAATTCGCACGCTAGATGAAATCATTGAAGCTGAAAAAATCGGCCAAGTAGACTTCATGAAAATGGATATTGAAGGTCATGAATTGTTCGCCCTGCGGGGCGCCAAGCGAGCATTGGCGGCTGGCAAAATCCGCGCGCTGGCTTTTGAGTTTGGCGGAGGTAATCTGAATTCCAGAACCTTTTTCCGTGATTTTTGGGAATTGCTCACGGCGGCCCAGTTCATCATTTACCGGATCACCCCCGCTGGAAAAGAGATGTTAGTTTCCTCCTACAGCGAAGAGGATGAGTTTTTTCAACGCGCCACTAATTTCGTCGCAGAACGGAAGCCCTAAAAGCAAACCGTGGGGCAGCCCACAATTGCAACTGTTAATGTGAGCCCATTGATTTCCAATCAGCCCGTGGATGTGGTCGCCCCATGTTTGCGGCGCGATTTGCCCAAGCTAGCGTTGGCATACCAGAACCTTCGGCGGTTTGCGGCGATCAAGCAGTTGCACGTCATCACCGCACGCCGCGATTTTGCGCAGTTCAAAAATACGTTGGGCAAAGACGTCGTGCTGATTGACGAGAATGAAATGATTCCGGGCGTGACGTTCGCCGCGTTGAAGGTGATTCCGCTCGCTCGCTTTTCGCAGGGGCCGGGCTGGTATTTTCAACAGCTCCTGAAATTCCAATTCGCCTTCCACAAACCCGAAGACGACCATTACCTCATCTGGGATGCGGACACGGTGCCGTTGCGCCCGCTGGAATTTTTCGATACGCAAGGCCGCATGTTGCTGACCAAGGCGGCGGAATTTCATCCGCCTTATTTTCAGACTTACGAAAATCTGCTGGGGCGCCCGGCGCAACGGGAATTCTCCTTCATCGCGCAACACATGCTGGTGCAGAAATCGGTTTTGCGGGAGTTGCTGGGCGAAATCGAGGCGCACATTCCGGGCCACGAAAACTGGGCGTGGAAGATCATGCGCAATCTCGGCGGCCGAAGGCTCCAATCGCTTCAGCGAATACGAAACCTACGGGCATTACCTGAAAGAAAAATATCCCGAACGCGCCGTGTTCCGCGATCTGCCGTGGCTGCGGCGGGGCGCTTCAGAATGCGGACGCTATCCTTCCGCGGCTTCACTGGAAAAGATCGGGCGCGACTATTATTTTGCGTCGTTTGAAGACAGCGAGAATTTCTACCGGCGCACCGGTCGCAAAGTTCGTAACTGGTTACGCCGCTGGGAAAAGCGTTTTAAGAAATAAGCACCTGCGCTCACGGCAAATGCTTGGCGGCAAATGATGCGATGCGCGGCCAGACTTCGGCCGCTTTCAGATCGCCAAGGCAGAATGCTTTTTCGTAGCGGCAATAATCCGAGCACGGTTTGTAAGGACAGGCTTTGCCTTCAAAAATTTCCGCCGCTGGATGCATCGGGGCGAACCATTCGTGCATCGAGGGGCCGTAGAGCGTGAAGGTCGGCACGCCGCAGATGGCCGCGAGATGGCCGGGGCCGGAACAGTTGCCGATGAAAATTCCCGCGCGGTCAATGTGCGCGAGTAGTTCCGGCACCGTGGGCGGGCAGGCGACGTTTTCCCCCTGCGCTTGCCACCACGCCCGTTGGTCGGGATCGCAACAGATTTGCACCACCCGGTTTTGAGTGCGCAAGTGCGTGGCGATCTCCCGGAAATGTTCCAGCGGCCACACGCGCGCGGGCAAGCGCGCCCCGCTATGGATGAGCACGGTGCTCAAGGCCGGGCGCAGCGGCGGCACCAGATGTTCGCGCGTGGGCAACTCCAGCCCGAGGGCATGACCAGCGGCCCGCCAGAATTCGCTGCGATGCGCCAGGGCTGGCGGACGCTCCAGTTCTTGCGTGAGATAACGGCTGCTTTTCAACCGCGAGAAGCCGAAGCGTTCCCGCGCGCCGGAAGATTTCAGTAGCAAATGATCCCGTGGATCCCAGCGCGCCGAGACGGCGTAATCCAACTGCAAGCCGCGCAAGCGCCGGTTCAGCCGTAGCATCTCCAGCCAATGCCAGTTCCAAAAACGGTATTTGCCACGGAACGCCGTCCACGGCGCGACGAAGGGGATGATGGTTATCTTGGGCCAAAGGCGCGGACGTAATTCTTGGGCGAAGGGTTTGGCCAACAGGGTGACGTCATAGCGCTCGGCGGCAGCCTGTAAGAACGGCGTGGCGATGACTAAGTCGCCCAAGCCCCACAGTTCAAGCACAAGCAGCCGGGGTTTCACGCAGAATCAGACAGGCAAAGGTTGCGGCTGACCCGGCGCGGGCTTGGGTTTGAACCGATGCACCACCGGCGCTTGCGTTTTCGGCCCACAGATCGCCCAGTTCAAGGCGATGCTGAAGCCTGCGAGCTTGGTGTAACCGCCAATGGCATCAGAGTAAGCACCAAAGATGAAAAAGAAACCGATGATACTTTGCAACCCAAGCACCAGCAAAAAGGTGTTCACCGTTTTCAGTTCGGCATCCCCGTAGCGGTAGTTCCGATATAAAATATAAAGAGTAGCCCCCATCAGCCAAATCATCGCAATCCCCCCCCAAATCCCAAACGGCATGAGCGTGGACAGCGGGCCATTGTGGTAATCCATCGAAATTGCCAGCGAGGTCATACTCTTATCCATCGCCACGGTCGTGCCACCGGAAAAGGTGCCATCGCCCATCATCGAAAAATCCTCCGCCGTCAGCGCGTAGCCTTTGCCCAGCAGCAGATACTGGGGCACTTTGGGCCAGGTATCCGCCCACATTTCTTCGCGCCAGCGCTTGCTGGAATCGGCATCTACCACCGCATCCGAATCGAGCCGGAGCATGGGGATGACAGAGAGCGCCCGCTGAAACGTATAGGGCAGCTTATGAGCGAAGGGCAGGAGTAACGCCATCCCCAACGCTCCGCCAATGATGAACACCAGCACCATCCGCGTCCGATACAGTCCCTCCAAGAAAAACAGGAAGAAAAACGTCATCATATAAGAGATTAAAACAATGCGGAAGCCGCCTAAAAGTGTGAGCACCAGCATCCCAAAAAAAGTCAGAAACCGCAGGGGCCGGTCAGCGCGAATGATTCCTTTCAGGCCATACTTGGCGAGCATGAAGTTGGCAACCACGCTGGCCGAAGCCGCAAAGGCACCCATCCGCGTGGAGCCTAAAGAAAAATTATCCGCATCGCCACTGGAGGACGGCGGAATGAGCAGATTGATGTAATTCAGGGGGCTGGGCAGAAACGGAAACAGATCGCTGGCAAACTGGGGCACCCCGGAGAGAAAATAGAACGCCACAAATAAATTCCGCTTGGCCTTAGGAATCCGCTGGCTGACCAGCGCAAAATACATCGCCACCCCGACAAAGATGGAAATGTATTTTTTACCACCGGCCACCTCCGTGCCCAACGCTTTTAGCCCAATCCCGCCCGTCAGCTCCGCTGTCATGATGGTGATGCCCAACAAAAACAGCAGCGGCCACGTCATCAGGGGCACGGAGATGAACCGCTTGTCGTTGTTCAACGTCCGGTCAATGATCGCGACGCCCAAGCTCAACATGGTGGCTACCTGCCACAGCGGCGGATTGCCCTTGAGAAAAAAGCAAAACACCGGAGCCGACATCGCCAAGATCAGCAACGGGTAGTGGTATTTGATGACGATGGGCGAAAGCAGTAACAGCGTGATGAGACCGAAGAAACCGAGCGTGCCGAAATCAAGCGGATTGCACAACAGATAGCCCACCAACATAGCCAGCGGAATACAGATCGCGTAGGTGATCAGTAAGCGGATGGCGGCTGCGGGGTTGTTGGTCATGGCTAATGGGACTTAATAACTCGGTAAAATTACGCCAACCCCCGCACTGCCCGCAATCTGAAT
>CAIWFB010000269.1 GCA_903911825.1 uncultured Verrucomicrobia subdivision 3 bacterium | reverse complement strand
GGTTTTTGTTGCCGGTAACCCGGCGGGGACCTGTGATCCAGAATCTTCTTCAACGTCTTCCGGTGCATCCCCGTCTGCCGGAGAATCTCCCGCCGGCTCACGCCTCCTGCCAACACTTTGTTGCGAATTTCGGCCCAGTCTTCCATATTGCGATACATGCTTCATTGTTAATGAAGATGCCGCACTTTTGAACAGCCACGTCACACACATGACCCCGCCGCACTTTTCAGCCGCCGTTTACACATAGATAAACCTAGCGGCGATATCGTCAAAAAGTCTCAGTCCCTGAAGCGATTTTAGAATTTATTTTTGGCCAAGGTGAATTGCTTTAAAACATCAGTTCCAGTCACTGTGGGCGGACAACTGGCTTGCAGGGGGAAATTGACGCTTACCGCTTTTCTGTTAGAGTGTTCGGCCAATTATGAATCCCAATCCGCACATCGCAATTGTCGGTGCCACTGGCGCAGTCGGCATCGAGATGATCAAGACTCTGGAAAAAAGAAATTTTCCGGTGGGCAAGTTGACCTTGCTCGCGTCGGCCCGTTCGGCGGGTAAAAAATTAAAATTTCGCGGCAAGCCGGTCACCATCAAGGAACTGACCAAAGATTCCTTCGCGGGCATTGATATCGCGCTCTTCAGCGCAGGTGGCGGTATCTCCAAAGAATTCGCCCCGATTGCCGTGCAGGCGGGTTGCGTGGTGGTGGATAATTCCAGTGCGTTCCGGCAAGACCCGAACGTGCCGCTCGTCGTTCCCGAAATCAACGCGGCGGATGTGAAGCGGCACAAAGGTATCATCGCCAATCCGAATTGCACGACGGCGATCACGCTCATGGCGTTGTATCCGCTGCATAAGAAGTTCGGCGTGAAACGGATTTTTGCTTCGAGCTACCAGGCGGTTTCCGGCACGGGTGCGCAGGCGATTGAAGAATTGAAACGCCAGGTCGGGCAAGTCGTCGCCGGTAAAAAGGTGACGAAGGAAGTTTATCCGCATCAAATCGCGTTCAACGTGTTGCCGCAGGTGGATTCGTTTCTGCCAACCGGTTATACGAAGGAAGAGATGAAGATGGAGAACGAAGGTCGCAAGATCATGCATCATGACCAGTTCCGCGCGAGTGTGACCTGTGTGCGAGTGCCGGTGTATCGTTCGCATTCCATCGCGGTGAGCGCGGAATTCACCAAGCCGGTCACGGTGGCGGCGGCGCGAGCGGTCTTGAAGAAAGCCCCCGGCCTTGACGTGGTGGATGAGCCGGAAAACAAAAAATATCCGATGCCGCTCTTCACGTCCGAACAAGACAACTGTCAGGTCGGGCGTTTGCGGCTGGACTGCGCGTTGGACAACGGTCTCTGCTTCTGGGTGAGCGGCGATCAATTGCTCAAGGGCGCAGCGCTTAACGCGGTGCAGATCGCGGAAGTCTTGTTGAAGTAACTCTACGGTTACTAATTAACGTAACTATTACCGCCAGCCTCCGTCTCATTGGGGCTGGCGGCTTTCTTTTAATCCGTCAGACTAATATTTAATGAGCAAAGCCAAACAGCGGGAAACAGCGGCGGTCACGAATACGTTCCAATTCACATTGGCGGGGCTGATTGTTTTCAGTCTGGCGTTGATGGGGGGAGCTTCGTTTATCACCTATAAATTAGCCGGTAATCGGCCGACTTCGCTTCAGGCGGGTTCCACGGTAGATCCCAAGGACAAAAGCAGTTCGTCGCACACGGGAGCGTGGGGCACGTTGTTGATGAGGGATATTCAAATCGAACGGCCGGTGGAATATCTGACCGATGAAGTGGCCAATCCTAAGCCGCAAGTCTGGACGTTCACCAAAATGAAAGCCGCCGCCGTAAAAGATTTTTTCCAGCAACATGGGGTGACGGCGGCGCAGGTGGAGGAGGCGGGAACATTTACTGAAAATGAAACCGGCACGGTGTTGTTGCCGGCGGACAAATTTATCCAAGCGCTTAGTTCCGAGCAGCGGCAGAAATTTTATCCGGCGCTCGCGGGATTCGGCGTGAATCTGTATCTGGATTACCCCTACATCTTTCCCGGCGACGATTTGCAGGGAATTTACACCGACGGCCGCTTGCATCCTGATGATGTGGCGTTGCTGAAACGCCTCGTCTATCCCAATGGCACGGCGCAACAACTGGCGGACTACCAATTTCTGCTCGGCAAAATCCCCACGGTGGAACGGCGCGTGGCTTTGACCCGGGCACTCTCTAGGCAATCCGCTGTGCTTGCGCGGCTGGCGGTTCAGCCCGACACGGACATTGATAAAATTGCCTCCTATTGGAGCAATGTGCCGAACGTGCGCTTCACGGATATTCGTCCGCTGATGGAATCCATCAAACAACTGCCCGAGGGGGGCAGCATCAGTCTGCTGTATATGCTGCCCAAGTTTGCACGTGACCGGCTCTACACGTTTCCCTTGCCGGCGGAGGCGGGCGAACCAGTGATGGATTGCCACTGGACCACTTTTAATTTCTGCAATGAAACGCCGGACAATCGCTTCAACGATCCGAACTACGCCGTCCAATTCATCCGAAAAAATTATTATCAGATCGCCGCACCCTCGCTTTACGGGGACATCGTGTTGCTCATGAATGATAAGCAGGAGGTCAAACATTCCGCCGTGTATATCGCCGCCGACATCGTGTTTACCAAGAACGGCAATAACTTTCGCCAGCCGTGGATGCTCATGCGTATTCCAGATCTACTGGCGACGTATCCTTCCACACCGCCGATGAAGGCGGTTTACATGCGGCGCAAGACGGATTGAAGACTTCAAGAAAACGCCGGCATCCTTAACGGAGGCTGGCGTTTTACTTTTGGAAATGAAACTGAGCGAGCTGGGCGGTTGAAAATTTGGCTCAAGGTTTCCCTGGTTCTTTCATGTAGGCGCTCATCACTTTGATATTGGCTTCTTTGGCGATATCCATCACTTGCACCACGCGGCCCCACGGGGCCATGCGGTCCGCGCGCAAGGCAAGTTTTACATCGGCTTGACCATTGGCGTGAGCTTTTTCAATCGCCACCAGCAAGCGCGCGCGCAGCTCTTCAGCCCGGATGGCATCCGCCCCAAAACGCACCACGCCGTTGGCTTCGATGCTCACGAGCAAGGGTGGATTTTCATTGCCGCCGGACTTCATAGCCTGCGTGGATTCGGGGAGCGAAAGTTTTAGCGCGGGCTGCTGCTTGAACGTTGTCGTCACTAGCAAAAAAATGACCAGCACGATCAATACGTCAATCAACGCGACGATGATGATGGCGGGTGCGGTGCGGCGTTTTCGGATGAGGAAACGCATGGCTCAGGAATTTTTATCGCGGTATTGCGTGCGGACAAATTCTTCGCACAACGCTTCCATTTCCACCGCCAGCACCTCGACTTTTTTGGTGAAATAACTCCAAGCGATCAGCGAGGGGATCGAGATGAGTAATCCGATGAGCGTGGTCCAGAGAATGTAGCTGATGCCGGAAGCCAGCTTGCTTGCGTCATTCACGGTGTTCAGCCCCGTCTGTCCCAGATCGCCAAAGACCGCAATCATGCCGATGATGGTGCCCACCAAGCCGAGCAAGGGCGCGATGCCCACGATGATTTCTAAAACTACGAGGCCGCGTTCCAAACGCACGATTTCGTGGCGCGCGGCGGTTTCGAGCGAGAGCACGTTGTCGGCCTTGGGCCAGTCGAGATGGTTTGCCGCGCGCAACAGCAAGCGTCCCAGCGGCGACGGATTTTGTTCGCAAATCGCGCGCAGCGTGGCGACGTCATCTGCCGTGTGGCATTGCGTCAGCGAACTGGTGATGACGGTGGGCACGACGTGATTCCACCGCAACGTCCACAGGCGCCAGCCGATGACGCCCAGCCCGATGACGGAGGTGACGCCTAATAAAATTTTTACAACAGTTTCCATAAATTCAAAACGCGCGGTTCAATAATAATAAAAAGAGAAAGAGATTTCGCGAAAATTCGCGCCGATCATCCGGCGCATGTCATCCGGCCACTTGGCGAATGGGGCGGCTTCCTGGATGGCTTCGTGGCAGACGTAACCGAGCATTTGGCCGACGGTGTTTTCCGCCGTAGTCATCTCCAAGATGGTGCCGTCATATTTCAATTTGAAATGCACGACGACTTTGCCCGTGCGATCTTGTGCAAAACGATTGCTATCGAGCAGGGCATACCAACGATCCGTCACCGCGTCCACAATCTTGCTGTCATAATCGCCGAAAGTGGTGGCTCGCACATCTAAGGAGGAATACACCCGCTGCCGTTTGACGCCGCCGTTCAGTTTCATTTGCTGGCCGGGCCGCTGCTGATTTGGCTGCGCCTGGGCTTGCTTCAAGGTGCGCGGACGCTGCTGGGTTGGGGGCGTGGTCGGCTTTTTTAGGGCATCCAAATCGCCGCGCTCTTGCACTGGTTCCGTCGGTTGTTCTGTGGCGGGATTCAATTGAGGTGCGGATAGTGTGGGCTGCAACTTGGTCACTTTGGGCACGTCTTCGGTCTTGGGAATATCTTGCTGCTTGCCATCTAACTTGGGTTGATTCGCGTCGTGCTGCACTTCGGGATTGGCGGCACGGGCATTTTTATTGGAGTAATAAACGGTTTTTTTGGGCGGCTCCGGCTCGGCGTGGCTGACATCAATGAAGATCAACGGATCTTCGTTGCTGGCCTGCTCGGGCGATTTTCTCTGCGCGGCGAGTTGGGTTTCTCCCGGTTTATGGGTTGACCACAGCTTCAGTTTTTTGCCGCCTTCATAAACGCCCCAGCCCGTCAGATGCAGAAAGAGTGAAATCAAAAGCGCGGCCAGCAACCACTCCTTTTCGAAGCGGCTGAAACGTAGCGATCTGAATTCAGCACGAGCCATGAAACATCATTTTGCCGCACACCCAAGGTTGGGGCAACTGCTAGATTTGAGTCTCACAGCAGGGAACGAAGCCATTGGGTTAATTCGCCGCCCACGAGCGTCAGGAGGATGAAGAAGGTGACGGTCACGCCGGCGGCAAACGCGCCCGCCAGCAGACACAGTCCGTCGCGAGCGAGCGAGCCGGCGGCCAATAATAAAATGGTGATTGCGGGTAGAAAATTACTGAACGGCACCGGCAGGGGCAGGAGCAACAGCAAGCCTGCCAAAGCGATCAGGAAACCGGTGAATTGCCGCACCCCGGGAAAGCGACAGAGCAGTTTTAGCCGCGGCTTCAATAAAAATTCCAACCAGCCGACCAAGCGTGCGGCGGCGGAAATCACGTGGGGAATAAATTTTGTCGGCAGCATCCGTTGCTGCACGATCTGCGGAATCCACGGCCGACGACCAAACGTCATCCGCAAACCGGTGAACATGATCACCGTTCCCACCACCGTGGAAACCAGCGGCAGCGGAACCGGCGTTAAAAACGGCAGGCTTAACAAAATCAAAAATAAGTAACGGCTGCGCCCTTGCATCATCGCCATCAATTCGCCCACCCGCACCGGCTGGTCGCGGAAGCGCGCCGCCAACCCGCGCAATTGCACGGAAAGCGCTGTGGGCGGCAGCATGGGCAGAAAGGTTTGGCTCATATTTTTCCTCCGCAGCATAAACCCGCCCGCCCGTTTCGCAAATTATCCGGCAGGTTTTCTCCGCGTTACGGTGGTGGCTGGCGTTTCCAGCTTTGCAAGTCGGCGCGCGATTTGGTTTCATCGCGCTATGTCAAAAGCCTCGCTTGCCGCCATTGTAAAACATTGCGACCAGATTCTACGCACTGCGGAAATCGGTGATTACGAAGGCTCGGTCAATGGGTTGCAGGTGGAAAATTCTGGCAGCGTCACGCGTATCGCGGCGGCGGTGGACGCCAGTATAGCCACGGTGAAACTGGCCATTGCTGCCCGGGCGGATTTACTCATCGTCCATCACGGATTGTTCTGGTCAAAAACGCATCCGTGGACGGGTAAACGCTACGACCTGCTGCGCCTGTTGTTGGAAAATAATCTAGCCGTTTACAGCTCGCACCTGCCGCTCGACGCCCATCCGCAATTGGGCAATAACGTGCAACTAGCCACGGCCCTTGGCTTGAAAAATCTAAAACCTTTTTTTGCCAGCCACGGACAGCTTATCGGTCTGAAAACTTTGGCCAAAATTTCGCGCAACGAATTGGCTCAACGGCTTGAGCAGGCCACGGGTGCGCCACCCAAAGTGATTCCCGGTGGAAACGCGCTTTGCCAGCGCATCGGCATCGTCACTGGCGGCGCAGGCGGCGACTTAAAATTAGCGGCGGCGGAAGGGGTGGATACTTTTATTACCGGCGAAGGCCCGCACTGGACTTACGCACTGGCCGAGGAACTGGGCTTGAATGTTTTCTACGGCGGACATTATGCGACCGAAACTTTTGGCGTCAAAGCGTTGTCGGCCGAGCTAGCCAAAAAATTCAAGCTGCCGTGGGTATTTCTCGATCACCCCACGGGCCTGTGATCATTGCTTCCGGGCCACTAAAAATGCGTTGAGCATCCAGTATCGCCAAGGCCCTAGGTTGAGGAGGAAATCTAGCGGGGCGGCGACGTAGCGGTCGGTGCATTCCACCCGTTCGACCACACAGCCGTTACGCTTCAGGAAAAATTCCATCTCCACCGCATTGGTGGCGATGATAGCGTCATCGTCCGGCGTGAACGGCTGCTTCACGATGGGTGTCATGTGGTCAAAGCGCACTTGGGCCGGGGCGTTTTTGATTTGCCGCTGTTTGTCGGCCAGTCGCTGCCAGTTCCGCCATTTATTACCAAGCCCACGCATGTGCGGGTGATAATCGCGCCAGCCAATGACGCGGAAAAAATTGGGGCTGGAAATGACGATTCGTCCGCCTGGTTGGGTGACGCGCACTAATTCAGTGATGAAGGCTTCAGGTGCATCCACATGTTCGAGCACGTTCAAAGCGCCGACGCTGGCAAAGTGGCCATCGGGAAACGGCAGGCGTTGGCCGTTGTATAATTGACAGCGTTCGCTGAACCGCCGCGCCCGCGCGATGTTGGGTTCGGACACGTCCACGCCCCAAGCTTCGGCACCGGCTTTGGTGAGTTGATCAACGACTTGGCCGGCGCCACAACCGACATCCAAAGCGCGGGTGCCCGGTTGCGTGGGGCGCAGCGTGGCGACGTATTTGGCGTAAAATTTCGCGTCCCAGTTGGCGAGAAATTCGGCGTAAGCCTCGTTATGGCTGTAGGTATCTTGGTGGCTCATTCGGAACTTACAGGATGGGAATTTCGCAGGGCCGTTGCCAAGAAATAATCAAACTTGTTCGGGCGGAATGGTTGAGCGGCGCCCGGCGATGGCGAGCACTCCACATAACAACAGGCCAAGGACTAAAGCTGTTACGGTGACATAAAGCGGCTTGTTCGGCAGCATGAAATTAAATTTCACGGTGTGGTTGCCGGCGGGAACCGCCACGCCGCGCATGAGAAAATTACAACGCAGCAGTTCGGCGGGTTGGCCATCCACGGTCACCGTCCAGTTCTGATCATATTTGTCGTTCAGCAATAACACGGAGGCGGCCGGAGCGGTGGTGCTAAAAACGATGTGTTTGGGGGCGTAGCTTTGGAAAGCCACGGTGCCAACATTGTCGTTCGTCGAGACTGCGGGCAGATTTTTGCTCGGTGTGGAGATCAAAACCGTTTGGGCTGGATTGAAGGCCAAATCCGCCAGCGTTTTCAAATTGGCTTGGTCGTTCGTGTTGACCTGCCAATTGGCGTAGAGTTTGGCGCGTGGCAGGGCACCAGTGAATTCAAAGAGGGCGTAACGGCCGTTTTCTTGAGCCATCGCGGTGAGTTCTTCGAGGCGTTGGGCTTGGAGCACGCCCGGTTTCGGAACGATTTCAAAGCGTTGGGCGATGCGGAAACGTTTTTGCACCGGGTCAAGTTGTTGATTCATGACGTCGAGATAACCCGCTGCGCCTAACAGATAGCGAGTGTTGGCCAGTTCCCAGCGGCGCGCCATGAGCGGGGCCGATTCCGCCGTGCCATTGGGCGAAAGGGCTTCCAGATACATCTTTAAATCTTCCGGCATGCGCGGCATCTGAATGATGTCGAGGCATTGGATGTTGTAAAAGGGGAAGTGGTGCTGCATCCACTCGATCCGGTAAAGTTGGTCGAGCATTTCCATCCCCTCCGGTGCGCGGAACGGCAGCCCAGCGACGCGTTGCTCGTAGGGTTTCTGCGCCAGTTGTTCGATTACGGGATTGAGCGTGCCCACTTCATATTTCTGTTTGTAATCCCAATGCGTTACATAGGGAAGATCGGCGCGCACCAGATCAAATAGTAAAAAAGTTCCCAGCAGCACCGCGCCCAGTCGCGCCCGTGAACCGGAAAAATATCCAGCCATCACCAGCGTGAGGAGCGTGAGCGCTACCCCGAGCAAAATCACAAACCAACCAACTTGGCTCAGGCAGAAGGTGGCAATTTCTTTGGCAAAAGTTTCATCCGGGAAACCCATTTTCTGGAGATAGGACACGAAGGCGATTTTATCGCTGGAGAAAATCAGCCAACCTAAAACACTGGCTCCCAAAAGACCCCAGGAGATTTGCGTCCAGCGGCGATCAAAACCGCCCGCGCGCCCCCACCAGTTTTTTAGCTGGCTGGAAGCATCCGCTGATGTGGCCGCCGCCGCGTTCAAATGCTTTTGGCTCAAAGCATGGATGCCATAGGCAAATAAGATCACCACCGCCCAAGCGAAAATGAATAGGAATTTGGTTGGATTACGGATCGTCGAAAAATAAGGAAGCTGATAGAGCGTTCCATAAAATAGCGGAGCAAATCTACCCCAAGCCAACAGCAGCGAAGCCAATAAAACAACCGCCCAAAACCAGATCAATTTCCGTTGGCTGAGCGAAAATGGTGAATCTTTTTTGCGAAATGACTGCGCGATGGTCCAAGCCGCCATTAGGCAAACGAGAATGCCGCAGTAATTACCTCCGCCGGTGAAACGCATAAACCCTGAAGGTGTCTGTCCCTTCGCCCCAGCCTCCAACCAACGGTCAATCTCCGGACTCCGCCCGACGCCACCCCAATAAATTCCGCCTTCGTAAGCCGAGCGAAGTGACGGCGACATGTCCTTGGGCGTATCCATTTTGTAGCCAAACAAACCCGGCACCACGAGTCCGAGCGTTTCCGTCTTTGGTAGACTCCATTGTGTGGCCCAGTCCCAATTCTGCGCCTTGGAAGTGGAATCTTGCGCTGCTCCTGCCACGCCCTGGATTTGCGAGCCGACCAACGCTAGCACCGTTTGCAGTGCAATAAAGCCAGCAAAAGCCGAGATAACGGCCACCTGAAAAAAACCGCTCGCCGTTTTTTTAGTGGCCAAACCATTCAGTTCAACGAGGGATTTGTAAAAAACAAAAGCCGCGACCAGAATGCTAAATAACGCACCGATGTCCGCCGCCTCCATCACGTTCATACCCACGCACAGGCCCGCCAGTGCCAATCGCGTCCAGCGAAGATGCCAAGGAGTTTCAGCTGTGTTTGCGACGACGAGGGCCAGTGCTAAAAAATCCATGCCTACGCCGATTTCCTGTGATCCGACGCCCCAGCACGCAGCCGAAAAAAAGGCTGAATTCAGCATTGCCGCGATGGCTCCTAGGGCGGCTGCCAATGTGGAAAATTTGAGTGCTCGGAAAAATGTCCAAGCGCATATACCAAGAATAAAAATAGCCAAGGGGGGATAGAATTTAGAAAACCCGATGACGCCAAGCGCGCTCCGGAGGAAGAAGGTCAGATCAGTCGTCCAGCTGCCGACACCGGTGCCAACGCTGTTCATATCATCCCACATACCGGTCAGTCCCGGCAAGGGCTGAATCCAGTCCGGCATATTTTGGCCGAGCGGACCATCATTGGAAAAATGGACATAGCTTGGCAGGAAGCTGCGCCAAAACACCAGCGCTAGCACGGTTGCCAGCAGCGTTGGAACCGCCCAGAAACATGATTTAATCGGGATATTCCCAGAATTTTGAGCGCCCGGCTTTGGTGGATTAGACATAGATTAATCTGGCAAATTGTTAATAATGTTAGCGGTGTTTAATCCTGTCAAGACATGGGCTCGACTCATTTCGTTCAAACGAAGGTTGCCCCGACCACTGAGTTTCCGATACTGTGGGCAGACATTTATTAACCATGGGACTCGATATCAATTCTGTTTTATTTCTGCTAGCCGCCCGCCGAAGAGGTGCCGAGTTTGGGGACGTGGTGATGATGGGGCGACAGGATTTAAATGTTTATCCGGCCAAAATGCGTCAGATACTCAGCGAATCAAATTACTCGGATCAGCTCTTTGCGCCCGCTGCTCCGGATACGGGATTTGCTGAACCCGTTTTCAAATCGCTAGGGGCGCGCACAGTCGCCTCGCTTGATGCTTCAGATTTTGAAGGCGCGGAATATGTTCACGACCTCAACCGTCCAATCGGCGAAAATCTTAAGCAAAAATTCGATTTGGTTTACGACGGCGGAACTTTGGAACACGTTTTCAATTTCCCCGTGGCCATTCAAAATTGTATGGAAATGGTCCGCGAAGGTGGCCGTTTCATCACCCATACCTGTGCAAATAATTTTTGTGGCCACGGTTTCTATCAGTTTAGTCCGGAACTGTTTTTTAATATTTTCAGCGAGGAAAACGGCTTTGAAGTTGAAAGGATGATTTTGCACGTCGTTGGACCCTATGGTCGCTGGTATGAAGTGGTCGATCCGAGGACAATCCGTTCGCGTGTAGAGTTAATGAACAGCTTTCCGCTTCAACTTCTGGTGCTCACTCGGCGGAAAAAAATTGTTCCTCTCTTTACAAAATCCCCGCAGCAGAGTGACTACACGCCGCGTTGGTCGGATCCGTCGGAAATAGCCGCTCCGTCATTCGCTCCGTCGCGTCCTAAACTAGCCGTGGCCTTTCCCGCGTTAGCTCGTCTCGGCAATGTTTTTAAGACCGGCTGGCATTTGTTGCACAACCACTCTTTACGCAACCGCCGCTGCTTTCAGCCGGTATCCAAAAAATAATAACTTATGAACTTACGGGAGTTTTTTAAATACACCGCCGTAGGGCGTGCCGTGTTAATTCCTGCTCGGCTACTTAAGGTCGCCGGCCCGCACGCGCTCCGGCAAATCGGTAAAATGCTACAGTGGTCGGTCACCTCTAAGGAATACTATAACCACACTTACCACCTTACGGATCTGAATCGCGATTATCTCGTGAGTTACATTGCGGCCGTTTCTGGCCAGCCGCTGCTGCTGATCGAAAAATACATGGCCGAATTAGAAACTGATACAACTTTTCGCTCCACACTAGAACACCGCACACTCGTCAGTCGTGACCGACACAATTGCGATCTCGAGCCACGTTACGGCCGACGCTTGGGCTGGTATGCGCTTGTGCGGGCGACCAAGCCAAAAATTGTGGTCGAGACGGGAGTAGATCGTGGATTGGGCACGGCCGTGATTGCCGCCGCTCTCAAACGTAATGCGGACGAAGGGTTTCCTGGATTGGTTTACGCCACGGATATTTTGTCTGACTGCGTTCACCTGCTGGCGGAACCTTACAAATCTTTCTGCAAAATCCTGATTGGTGATTCAGTCGCTTCGCTGAAACAATTTCAGCAACCGGTTGATATTTTTCTGCATGACAGCAACCATGATCCCGAATACGAGTGGGCAGAATTTCTAGCCATCGAACAACGCCTGCACCCAGCCTCGCTTGTCCTGAGCGATAATTCACAACAGAGTTCTAAGCTGCGTGAATTTGCCGGGCGCCTTGGCAAAACCTTCCTCTATTTTCAGGATCAGCCCAAGAACCACTGGTGGCCCGGTGATGGTATTGGCACCGCTTTCACTGCTGGCCAGACTACTTATTTCCCGGTGGCAAAAGAGTCAGCCACCAACTAACCCTTTACCGCATGAGCGAATCCCGTTCCGCGATTGTCACCGTTGCCTTTGGTCACTCGACTGAACATTTGGATTATACTTTTTCCAGTTTTGCCATCAATCGCGGCGTTCCCTTACACGCTTTCATCATCGGTTCAGAGCTTCCGAAACGTCGGTTGGACGGGATTGAATACCACCTTATCGCGCCGGTGCCGGACTTTTCGCATCCGCTGCGAGAAATTTATTTTCGGCGACTAGCGTTGATAGACCAGCTAGATGTGGATTACGCATTAGTAGTCGATTCCTACGATGTGCTCTGCCTCCAACCCTTGCCATCGTTTGAAAAATTAGTGGGCGACGCTGATGTTGCGGCGTGTGTAGAACATCAAGGCAGTCGCTATGTGCTGGGGCAGGGTTACACCGCCAGTTTTCTGAACGGCGGCGTATTTTTTTGGAATGTGCCTCGCAGTCGCGACATCCGTGCCGAAGTTGTCGAACGCGGTCGCACGCACTTTCGCACAGTGGCTGATGATCAACATTGCCTCAATGAGGTGATCCAGACAAAATATTTTGACCGCTTAAGGATTTTACCCAGCCAATATAATTACCGTGCCTACCTTAACCAGCGTCAACGCGGCTGGCCCACGGTGGATAATTTAGACGGTGTGATGATTTATCACAATGCAACCTGTATACCAGCCGCTAAGAAATTATCGCCAGTGGAACCAAGGGCGGCGCTCCCAGAACTAAAAAAAGATCTCACGCCACTTACTCCGCGTGATCAATTCTGGCGGCGATTCCGTCAGCGCTTCACCAAATACATCATCCGTTAGCTGGCGGTCGACGAAAGCACGCGGTGCCCATCTGGTCGTTTTCCTCAATGGTTTTGCAGTAACGAAATCCCTGTTGAACTAGATAAATATTTATTTCATCAAACCCGACTGCCCACTTGTGCCATTCCACCAAGATGGAATCAACTTGTTGGAGGAAGTTTTTTTCCGCGCGCAAAAATTTCATCTCCGATCCTTCGATATCTACTTTAAGCACATGGCAACGAGCTTCACCAAAATGTTCCCGCCAGATCTTTTCAATGCTGACACAGGGCACGGAAATTTTAGTCCATTGCCCCTTCAGATTAAGCGCCTCCGTGTCGGGCAAATGACTCATGGAACAGATGTTTGATTCGTAAAGGAAAAAATCAGCTGAATTGCCCGGAGCTCCCTCTCCAACGATGCCGTTAAACGCGAATACCTCCGGGAATTGATTGATGGTTGCATGCCATTGACCTTCTTTGAGGGCTTCCGGATTGGCATCCAACATCAAGCCTCGCAACTTGCGTCCGCGTGCCAGGTGCGCCAGCCAGCAGGTAAAGTAGCCCACATTGCAACCAAGGTCAGCAAAGTTGGTAAAATGAGGAGGCAGCAAAGCGGCATCGTAAAGGTTGCCCTTTTCAAACATTTCGTTTGCCAAGGGAATACTTTCTAGTCGCGAGGCTCGGTAAATCACTCCACTCTCCGGCAGTCGTTTTACCATCGGAAAGTGTCGCAGCCACCAGTTCCCTAATTTATGTAGCCGGAAAATCTGAACCAACCGCCGCAACCGAGCTGAACGTGAAAGCCGAGTGATCATTTGGCGCATTGAGAATCAGTTTTTTTGCGATAGACGAGAAAGGATGGATGAATGAAGTTGTAGCGCACAAATTGGTAGATCTTTAAACCAACGTCCACATATTCAAGGTCGGGAAATTTTTCTGCGACATACGCGCGCCATTCAGAGTTATTCCAGCGGGTCTGATGCAACTCCAAACCCTCATGAATATCGGATGTCTCCGTAGTGGAGGCGATGAAATATCCGCCGGGTTCGAGGTGTGCAAAGACGTTGCCAAAAACTTGGTCCAAATCGGGCGTAGCAATGTGCTCCATGACTTCCCAAGCGGTGATCAAATGAAATTTTGCCGGTTGGCTATTCAATTTGATTTGGTAAGGCTTAGTGATGTCACAGGTGAATAAATGGGTGTTGGCTAAGGTCGCCCAATTCGCCCGCAAATGTTTCAACGAAAAATCAGAGCCTTCCAATCCGACTCCCTGCCAACGTAGTTTCATGAAGTCCGCAATGGTTTGTCCGCCAGCACAGCCCAAATCCATCATCCGCAAACTCGCGGCGTGGCCAAACTCACCACGCAACTTTGCATCCATGTGGAGGATGAATTTTTTATTTGTGCTATTATTGACGGCGGTGCCTTTTGGCGCAATATGATCGGGCGAACTAAAAGCCACGGGAAATTGAGTTTCTCTGGTAAAAATCCCTGACGGAATCTGTCTGCCAGCGCGCCGAAACGGGCAGATAAACCAAAATAAAAATTCCCATACGACCCGGTAAACCCGCACATGAGCCTCGTTCCAAACTCGTCGGAACTGACCCTGACAAATAAAGCGTATGGCTCTTAAGACGTTCTCTAGCATGGCGCACAGCTTACAAGCCGATGGTGATGACTGCCAATGCCAAAAATAAAACATCTGTGCAATGTCCCGGCTCGACAGCGTGGCGCAAAACCGTTTTGATGGTGTTCACAATAGCATGAGTCACCCAATTAAATTTCTCGTCACCGGAGCTGCCGGGTTTATCGGTAGCCACCTCGTAGATGCGCTCCTAGCGGGTGGCGCAACAGTGGTTGGAATTGATAACTTAAAGCTCGGCAAACGTGAAAATCTTTCGTCCGCTCAAAAAAAAACCAGTTTCAAATTTTTCCAAGCTGATCTTAATGACTTCGCTGTGATGAACAAAATCGTGGCGGATGAATCCGCAGCGGCTCCGTTCACGGCGATTTGGCACCTAGCGGCTAATTCTGATATTCGCGCCGGCGTGGCTGATCCGGACGTGGATTTTCGCGACACGTTTCTGACGACTCACCATGTGCTAAAATTGGCCCGCGCCCATAAAATCCCGCGTTTGGCTTTTGCTTCCACTTCCGCGATTTATGGCGACCTCAAACGCAAGCTGACTGAGGACATCGGGCCGCTCTTGCCGATTTCAAATTATGGCGCGATGAAGCTCGCTAGTGAGGCGGCGATTTCTGCCGCCGCTGAAAGTTTTCTCGAACGTGCGTGGATCTTTCGTTTTCCCAACGTCGTCGGTAGCCGTGCCACGCACGGCGCGATTCTAGATTTTGTCCACAAGCTCAAAAAAAATCCGGCGGAATTGGAAGTGCTCGGCGACGGCACGCAGCAAAAACCTTATTTCCACGTGGCTGATTTGATTGAGGCGATGTTGTTCATCACGGCTAAAGCTTCTGACAAAATGAACTTCTATAACATCGGCACCAGCGACTCTGTGACCACGGTGCGTTACTTGGCGGAGACGACTATCCGGCACGCCGCGCCCAGTGCCACTATCCGTTTTACCGGCGGTAATCGCGGCTGGGTAGGGGATGTGCCGCAGGTGGATTATTCAGTGGAAAAGCTTCGGCAACTGGGCTGGGCTCCGCGGCTGACTTCTGATCAGGCAGTGGATCGGGCGATCGCAGAAATCGTCGCCGAGAACAATCATTCTTGATGTCACGTCAGCTCATCATTCTTGCGGGCGGGGCGGGCACCCGGCTGCGCGCACGGCTCGGCGATCTGCCCAAGCCGATGATTCCCGTTGCGGGCAAACCGCTATTGGAGCATCAAGTTGAACTGGCCAAAGCACACGGCTTCACCGATTTGATTTTTTTTGTCCATTACCGCGCCGACCTCATTGAGAAACATTTTGGTGATGGCACGAAATGGGGCGTTCGCATCCGCTATGTTTTGGAAACCGAGCCGCTGGGCACGGCGGGTGCGGTTTTGGCCGGCTTCGAGAAATTAGCCGAGCGTTTTGTCGTCATGTATGGCGATACGATGGTAAATGTCGATTTGCAACGTATTTGGAACGCGCACGAAAATTCTGGTGCTATCGCAACGCTGCTCTTGCATCCGAACGATCATCCGTTTGATTCGGATCTGGTGGAAGTGGACGCCGCAGCACGCGTCATCGCCTTTCATAACCGTCCGCATCCGCCGAATCTTTGGCGGCAAAACCTGGTCAATGCTGGGCTTTATGTTTTGGAAAAATCGGCGCTGACCACTTTTCTAAAAGGCCAAGCTGCGTTGTCGCCATCGCAAATTTTGGATTTTGGCAAAGATGTTTTTCCGGCACTCGTCGCCACGGGTGAATATTTATTGGGCTATAATTCGCCGGAATTCATCAAGGATATTGGCACGCCGGAGCGTTACGACCGTATTTCAGCACAGTTCGCGGCGGGCATCGTCCAACGCAGCTCGCTTGCCACTCCGCAGCGCACGGTTTTTCTCGATCGCGATGGCACGATTATTCCAGACAAGGATTGCTTGCGCACAGCAGAGGAGCTGGAGTTGTTGCCCGGTGTGGCTGAAGCGATTCACCAACTAAACTTGGCCGGCTGGCGCACCGTCGTGGTCACCAACCAACCGGTAATCGCCAAAGGCTGGTGTAGTGAGTCGGAATTGCAAAAGATTCACAACAAGTTGGAATCGCTGCTCGGCCAAGCACATGCCTTTCTCGACCGGATTTACTTTTGTCCGCACCATCCGGAAAAAGGTTTTCTGGGTGAACGGACGGAACTGAAAATCGACTGCAACTGTCGCAAGCCCAAGACTGGGATGATTGAAAGAGCGGTCGCAGAGCTGAACATTGATTTAGCGCAGTCTTGGTTTATTGGCGATACGACCACGGATATTCAGACCGCAAAAAATGCGGGGATAAAATCCATCTTGCTACGCACCGGCTACGGCGGCACGGACGCGAAGCATGCCAGTCAGCCTGATTTTGTCCGCGATAATTTGCTGGACGCAGTGAAGTTCATTTTGACACAAACAAGCGCATGATTATCAGTCGAACACCTTTGCGGATGAGCTTTGTTGGCGGCGGTTCAGATCTACCGGTATTTTACCGGAAGTATGGTGGGGCCGTGGTTTCCACGGCGATTAACCGATACGTCTCGGTGACGGTGAATCAGAAGTTTGATGATCGGATTCGTATTTCATACTCACGCACGGAGGATGCGCGAACGGTCAACCACATCAAGCATCCGCTGGTGCGGGAAGGGTTGAAACTGGCGGGAATCGCGGGTGGTGTTGAGATTACCTCGATTGCGGATATTCCCTCCAAGGGCTCCGGCTTAGGTTCTTCGTCAACCTTCACGGTTGGCTTGTTGAACGCGTTACATGCCTATGCTGGTCGGCACGCGGGCGCAGAACAACTGGCGCGGGAGGCTTGTGAGATTGAAATCGAGCGTTGTGGCGAGCCGATTGGCAAACAGGATCAGTATGCCGCAGCGTTTGGGGGGTTAAACCTAATCCAATTCAATGCGGATGACTCGGTGTCGGTCGAACCCATCATCTGCAAACGTGAGACCCTACAGCAAATCCAAGCGCACTCGGTTGTGTTTTATACCGGCATCACGCGAAGTGCTTCGGCTATTTTAAAACACCAAAATTCTGCGCTCGCCACGGAAAGTAAAAAGTGTGACGTGACTCGCAAAATGGTAGAGCTGGCCCACACGCTGTGTGATGAATTGCGCCACAACCGTGTCACGGCGTTTGGCGAAATTATCCATGAAGGGTGGCGGTTGAAGAAAAGTCTGACCGGTGGAATTTCGACTGATGTGATTGATGGCTGGTATCAGAAAGCCCGTCAGGCTGGGGCGGTTGGCGGTAAGTTATTAGGTGCCGGTGCGGGCGGGTTTTTGATGTTTTACGCCCCGCCGGAGCGTCACGATGCGATTGAGCGGGCTTTGAAATTACGCCGGATGGATTTCAAATTTGATTCGCAAGGCAGCCGGATCATTTTTGTGCATCAGTAATAGCGCGGAGTTTAGCCAGCGCGCCCAGAAAATGCTCCTGCGCTTCCGCCCAGGAATTTTCCTGCTTGAAACGTGCCAGGTCGATGCGCTGCAGATAATTTTCGCCGGTGCGCATTTTCAGGATCTCCAGTTCGGCGGCCTTCTGAAACGCCGCTAAATCAAAGGGTGGCACATAGCGCACCAAGTCGCCAAAGAGCGGTCGGTAATTCGGGATCTCGTATGCCACTACGGGGGTTACGGCCACAATACTTTCGCCAATGACGCGCGGACTGCCTTCATGTTTGCTAGGCATTAGGAAAACGCGACTGGCTTTAAAGAGTCGGATTTTTTCCGCTTCGCTGACAAAACCGGAAAATTCGACGTGCCGCTGTAAACCCAGCTTTTCGATTTCTGGTTGGAGTTGTTTTTGCAGGTTGCCGATGAGGATGGCGCGGAAATTTTCAAGTTTTTGGGCCAGAAATTTAAAAGTAGCTAGCAAGTCATCCACCCCTTTTTGCCGGTGAACACGGCCAATCCAAACGGCATCATAAATGCGTTTTTGTTCGGGCATCGCCTCGGTGGCTGCCGGATCTAGCCCGTAAGAAATTAGAGTGCGGTCAGTAGCCCGGATTCTTAGCTGCTCCAGTTTTGCCTCCATCAGCGGGTGGAGATAAATCATGTGTCGCGTTGGGCACCGAGCAAACTGTCGCAGCGACCATTCCTGGCTAGCCCAGTAATGCAAAGCTGCCAGTCTGGTGGCGTCCACATCCGGGCGGCTTCGCTGGATGATTTGTCTGAGGGCGGGCGATTCCATGTTCCACACCATTAACTTATGGCGGGCGGCGCAATGAACCACGGGTAGGACATCAAACCAATAGTCGCTCGCTGCACAAACAAAATCATCCGGGGCAATGGTGTTTTGTAACTGCAAGGTTCGCCGGTAGCGTCCGTGAAAATCGCGGAGCAGTGCGAACTGACCGGTTAAACCGCCAGAAGATTTTGCCAGCGGGGCATCGTCTGTGAGAGTGACTGTGCCGGGCAATTGCTCCCGTCGGGCGACTTCCTGGAAGGCGTGACCGCCAAAATAGTTTACCGCAAATCCTTGCCGGGCGGCGGCTCTGGCCAGATTAAAAAACACCATGTCGCCCCCGGCGATACTGGTGGAAAAAATTCCGTTGGACAGAAAATGAATTTTGGGCTGGCCGGTCATGGGTAACGATGCAGAAATGGGTTTTTCGAAATCAGCAACATGCCCGTTTATCATGCGCGAAGCGGACCCGTCGGTCAAAAAAGTTCGAGTGTAATATTGGGACTGGCAACCCGCTGGCAGCTTCGCCATAATTTAAAAAATCTATGCAGCAATGGCTTACCGACTACGTCAACCAGCAAAAGGCCGCGCAGGCTTCCATTCCCGTCGCTAGCGTGGCGCGCTTAGTGGTTATGCTGCGGCAGGCACTGGCAGAAGATCGGCAGATTTTTGTCTTTGGCAACGGTGGCAGTGCCGCTAATGCTTCGCATTTTGCCACCGATTTGGGCAAGGGCGCTTCGGATAAAGTGGGTAAACGCTTCCGCATTCTTTCGCTGAATGACAACGTTAGTTGGATGATGGCGTTGGCCAATGATTACTCCTACGAAGAGGTTTTTGTCGGTCAGTTGCAGAACTATGGCCGACCGGGTGATCTGGCAATTGGTCTCAGTGTCAGCGGCAATTCGCCGAACTGCGTCAAGGCTTTGGCTTGGGCGCAGGCGCATGGTCTGCAAACCGTGGCTTTGGTGGGGGCCAAGCGGGGAAAAATGGCGGAGATTGCGACGGAAGTCATCACCATCAACGATACGCATTACGGTCGGGTAGAGGATGCTCAAATGGCCATTTGCCACATGCTTTGCTACGCATTCATGGAGAATCCTGATTCGGTCCGGTCGGCGGGTTGAAGATGGGTGATTTTTCAACCAGCCGCTTCGTCAGGGGCAGCGATTGTGTTTCATTTCAACGTTCGTTGGCCAACTTCGCTTGCGTTCACAATAAAAACTTGAAGGCTTGGCGATTATTATCCCATCCTGCCCCACAAAATAATGGCAAAAAAAGCGCTCATCACTGGCATCACCGGGCAGGATGGTTCCTACCTTACAGAATTTTTGTTGGCCAAAGGCTATGAAGTCCATGGGATCATTCGCCGCACCGCTGCGCCATATCGGGGTTATCTGGATCAGGCTCCGGCAGTGCGGAACAGTGACCGATTTTTTTGCACCACGGTGATCTGGCTGATGCGGGTTCGCTCATCCGTCTGTTGGAAAAAATCCGGCCAGACGAAGTCTATAATCTCGGGGCACAAAGCGACGTGCGTATCAGCTTCGACATTCCCGGTTACACCGCCGACGTGACCGCCACGGGCGTGGCGCGGTTACTCGAGGCCATTCATCAACTGGGCCTGCCTGCCCGTTTTTATCAGGCTTCATCGAGCGAAATGTTCGGTAAAGTTCGCGAAGTTCCACAGACTGAACTCACCCCGTTTCACCCGCGCAGCCCCTACGCTGTGGCTAAACTTTACGCCTACTGGATCACGGTAAATTATCGCGAATCTTATGGCTGCCACACAAGCAATGGCATTCTCTTCAACCATGAATCACCCCGGCGCGGCGAAAATTTTGTGACCCGCAAAATCACCACAGCGGTCGCTCGGATTAAAGCCGGTCTGCAAGAAAAGCTGTTCATGGGCAATATCGAAGCCAAGCGCGACTGGGGCTATGCCAAAGAATATGTCGAAGCCATGTGGCTGATGTTGCAACAACCGCACGGAGATGATTATGTCATCGCTACCGGCGAAACCCATAGCGTGCGGGAATTTCTGGAACTAGCTTTCGACCGCGTCGGACTGGACTGGCAAAAATACGTCGAGATTGATCCTAAATTTTACCGCCCAGCCGAGGTGGAACATCTCATCGGCAATCCGGAAAAGGCGCGGAAGAATTTGAATTGGTCACCTCAGACCAAATTTGCCGAACTCGTTTGCCTCATGGTGGACGCGGATGTGAAGTTGCTGGCGGATCGCTGCCAATAAATTATCCGTCACGAATGAAACGTGCCTTCATCACCGGCGTCGAAGGCCAAGACGGCTCCTATCTGGCCGAACTACTCTTGGCAAAAAATTACGAGGTTCACGGAATTATCCGCGCGTCCACTAGCGGGAATACTGCGAACTTGTGCCACCTCAAAGCCGATCCGCAAGTATTCCGGAAGACACTGTTTTTGTATTCCGCCGATTTGGAGGATGCTGATTCCATCCGCACGCCTTTGGAGCAATGTGCACCGGACGAAATCTATCACCTCGCCAGCCAGAGCCACGTTGGTCAGAGTTTTGAAAAGGTCGAGGAAACCTGTCGCATCACGGGTTTGGGCACGCTGCGACTTTTGGAAATGACGCGAAAATTGCCGAAAGCTCCACGTTTTTTTCACGCTAGCTCCAGCGAAATTTTCGGCAGTCCGGAAACATCCCCGCAGGATGAAATCACACCCATCGCGCCCATCACCCCCTACGGTGCCGCCAAAGCGTTTGGCACGCAGATGACGCGCATTTATCGGAAAAATTTTGGCCTGTTTGCGGTGAACGGCATTTTATTCAACCACGAATCCCCGCGTCGGGGCGAAAATTTTGTCAGCCGAAAAATTTGCCGGGCAGTGGCCATGATCAAAGCCGGTCGCCAGGCGGAATTGGTTTTAGGCGACACCACTGCGCAACGTGATTGGGGCCATGCCTGCGATTATGTGCGCGGCATGTGGCTCGCGTTGCAGCATCTGGTGCCAGAAGATTATGTTTTTGCCACTGGTCGCGTGCATCGCGTGCAGGACATTGTCGAGCTGGCGTTCCAAGCTGTGGACCTAGAGGCGCGGAAATTTGTCCGGCAGGAGCAACAGTTTTTTCGGCCAACCGATCCGCGTCAGGTGGTAGGGAATGCGGCGAAGGCACAGCAAATTTTGGGCTGGCGACCGGAAATCACCTTTGAGGAAACCATCGCGGAAATGGTCCGGTTTGAACTACAGGCGCTGGGCGTCTAAGGTTGGTCGCTCGGTTGCTTTTTCAAATCCTGTTTGACCTGAAGTTCGGCGATCAGGCGATTCCCTCTGGGACCTTTGCCGCGCCGTTGGTAAGTCCAAACGCCCCACGCATTGCCGAGGACGCTCGCGGGGCACGTCAGCAAATGCCAGAACCAGCGCGCGTCGCGATCGCGGATGAGTCCACGCAAGGTGTGCCAGAGCGGGCCGAAAAAACTCACGCAGTAAAACGCCGCCAACCATAGGGGCACGGGTGGTTTTTCTTTCATCCAATTCACCGGCATCTCTTCCTGCACGCGAAGAAAATGCACGGTGGCGCGGCGGCGTTTCTGCACAAATTTCCCCAGTGTCTGAATGTAATAATGGTGAACGCCGCGTCCGGAAATCCTAAGCCACTCGCGCTGGCCATTTTTCATGAGGAACATGGCGACGTGGGTGTCTTGAAATTTTTCGTTTGCTTGGACGGCCTTCAGATCGGCGTGGCGATAGACAAATCCATTCGCGCCGAGCGGGTAGGAAAAGGTGCCGTCGGGTAAAATCCAACGTTCCACGTCGCCAGCGCGCGCAACGAGGTGGGGGTTGGCACTCATCAACCAGCAGACGGGGTCGCTGATGTGCAGTCGAGCGGTGAGGTAGGCGCAGAACGAACTCATTCTGGGCGAAGGCAGATAATAGCTTTCGACGCCGAGGGCCTGAGGATTGGCAGCGAGAGCTTTAACGGCAAGTTCAAGATAATCGGCGTGGGTGATTTCGTTATCGGCGTCCACGAATACGATGAATTCGCCGGTGGCGTGCTGGAGGGCCAAACGTTTGCCTTCCTCCATGTTTTTGCCGTGGTCGTCGAGGATGATTGCGCCAAATTTTTTCCCAATGGCGCGGGTGCGATCTGTGGATTGGGCATCAGCCAGAATAATTTCGTAGCAGTCGCGCGGATAGGTCTGCCGAACGATGGACGCTAGACAGTTTTCCAGAATCGCCTCGGCATTCAGCGTGGGGATTATGATGCTGAGGCGGGGAAAGGTTTTTGTTTCAGATGACATCCAAGAATCAGGCTGGTTTATTACCGGGTTTCAATGGTTTGCGAGCCTGCAGCATGAGGTAATGGCCGCGATTTTTCACAAACTGTTCTAAAAAATGGCTCAAGCCATCGGGCAGCGGCAAAATGCTGATTGAGCGAGCCTCAGCTTCGAAACCAACCAGTTCAAATAATTCTTTTGCCTGCCGCACCGTGAGCACGCGCACATGGCCGCCTATGCCGGAGAAAGCGGGGTGATCTATCGGCACCGTTTCCTCGTGAGCTTCCATGTAATGCAATCCCAATGGATTTCCTAGGTAGCGTCCGCAGGTTTGCATCAGCGAAAACGGTGTGTAACCCAGCGTCAGGGCGAACCAGTTCAGTAAACTACACAAGTTTTCGGTGGCGATGATGGCGGTGCCGCCAGGCTTTAGCACGCGAAACGCCTCCGTGGCAAACAGGCGGCCGTTGTGCAAGTGCTCGATCACTTGGTTGCACAGCACCACGTCAAACTTATTGTCTTCATACGGCCACCGACCGTTCAGATCAAAGTTGGCGACTTTCATCCCGCGTTGTTCCGCTTTGACCATGGCTTCGGGTGCGCCTTCGACGCCATATAATTCGCGGGGCGGTTGTTTAAAATAGCGGAACAACATGCTGCCATCACCGCAGCCGACGTCCAGCAGGCTGTCCGGTTTTAATTCTGCGGCCAAATTTCCGGCCCAGTCATCACAGCGGCGGATGCCCGCAAGCCGGGAACGGGCCACCGATGTTTGCAGGGCCTTTAAAATGATATTTGCCATGTTCTTTTGTCTCTTTTGCGACTGTCATTAACAGAAAACCCGCGTGGAGCAAATCGGAATCAAGTTTGCTTTAGCCCGCTTGACGATTGAAATCCTGAGCCACCTCAATTTTTAACTGCCAATTTTTGCCGCTTCATCGTCACGAGCCAGACGCAGAACAAAATGCCGAAGGCCAGACCGCCCACGACCGGCATAGTTTGTAGCAAAGCCGCCGGAGTTTTCCCGAGGCCGAGCAGGATTAACCAATAGGTGATGCCGAGTCCGCCGTAGAGGAGAGAAATTTTCGCCCAGCGGCTGGCTAGCGCCCAAAGCGCAAGGGCTTGCAAGAGGCCGACAAAAACCATGGTCACCGCTAATGGAGCGATCAGCGTTGCCGCTTCCGGTGCGGGACGACCAAAAATAAGCCGGACGCAAAAATCACGGAGCAGAAAAAGCGCCGCTGCCCCACCGACCAAACCTGCGGCATAAAGGCCGAGCAACTTAAATTGTTCCCGCATCGCGGCGTGATGCTGTTGTCCCGAACGGTGCGTGAACAGCACAGCTAGCAAAGGGCCAACCACGACCGGCAAGGCGGCCGCCAGCCGTTCCGCACAACTATAAGCATCCAAGTCAGCGTTAGAAAAAAAACGTTTAGCCACCAGCATATCGCCTTGAGTGAAGCAATAACCGCCAATCACACAGGCGGCCGCGATCAAAAGGAATTCCAAGAATTCCCGGTTCCACGGCGAAATTGCCTGAGCCGGTCGCGCCAAATCTTTTTTCCAAAAAAGTAATACTAGATTGGCCAGCAGAGCGACTCCCAATGCCAGCACGGCGGTTTCGGCTACGGGATATTTCATGGCTGCGAAGCCGCCAAAAGCTAACCGGAGGCCAACGCCTAAAATACCGATCAGCGCCAGCCGTTTGAACCATGCCAAGCCCTGGCAGAGCGCGGTTGCAAAGGCTCCCCAGAGTCCCGCCAGCACTCCGATGAGCGCGCAAATGGTCAGGCTAGTGCGCGGGAAATGGAAAAAATCACTCAGCGGTTTGATGAGTAAAACTGCTAGCACCGAGCCGCCGATTGTCAGCCAAAACAGGAATTTCCGGCAGCCGCCGAGCAACCCTTGTAGCCGGGCATCATCCCCGCTGAAATTGAAGCGGGAGATGTAATGAGTGACCGCCGTAGTAGCGATCGCGAGCGGCAAACTTAAGAGTCCAATAAACACAAGGCTGCTATTTGCTAGGCCATATTCACCATTTTCTTTCAGCAATCTACCAATGATAGCCTGAAAAGCGTAGTTGCCGATGCCCGTCAAAAAACTAGCCGCCGAAAAAATTAGACCGCTTTGTAAGAGTCCGCTGACCCGTGTGTTTTTTTTCATGCCGGCTTCTGATTTTTAGGTTTCATTTGAACCCATAGCTTGGTCGGGCACAGCGGGTCGGAGCAAGTGATTTTAATTTTTCCAGCGGCGAGAATTTCTGGCAATGGCACACACCGCCGACTAGACTTACCACACTAAATGAAGGCAATTTTTATAACTGGCGCGGCAGGTTTCATCGGCAGCAACCTCGTTGATCGTTTATTGACTGAAGGCAAAACTGTCGTCGGCTGGGATAATTTTTCGACCGGTCAGCGGAAGTTTCTCGCCTGCGCGCTCGGTCACCCTAGCTTCAAATTGGTCGAGGGCGACAATCTTGACCTGCCCGGACTGACTCAGGCCATGGCGGGCTGCGACACGGTTTTTCATCTGGCCGCCAATGCCGATGTGCGCTTCGGCCTTGAGCATCCCAGTAAAGATTTGCAGCAAAATACCGTGGCCACCTTCAACGTTCTTGAAGCCATGCGAACCAATGGTATCAAGCGAATCGCTTTCAGTTCGACGGGCAGCGTCTATGGCGAGGCTGAAATAATACCCACTCCAGAAACTGCGCCATTTCCCGTCCAGACTTCGCTTTACGCCAGCTCCAAATTGGCTGGCGAGGGCATGATTTCTAGCTACTGCGAAGGCTTTAAATTTGAAGGCTACATTTTTCGCTTCGTCTCGATTCTCGGCGAACGCTACACGCACGGCCACGTTTTCGACTTCTACAAACAGCTCTTGGAACATCCCGACCGCTTGAAAGTTCTCGGCGAGGGTTCGCAGCGGAAAAGTTATTTGTATGTGCAGGACTGCGTCAGCGCGATGCTGCACGTCATCAATCAAGGTAACGCCCAACAGGCCAAGCACGGCGTGCAGATTTACAATCTAGGCTGTGACGAATATGTGCAGGTCAACAATTCCATCGGCTACATCTGCGGCGCGCTCGGCTTGAAACCGAAACTGGAATACACCGGCGGTGCGCGCGGCTGGGTGGGCGACAATCCTTTCATCTTCCTCGACACCAAAAAAGTTCAGAGCACTGGTTGGAAAACCACTTTGACCATCGAACAAGGCATCAAGCGCACGCTGGAATGGCTCCAGCAAAACCAGTGGGTTTACGAATCGCGCAGCCACTAATGCGATGAATGTCACCGTCCTCGGCCTCTGGCATCTCGGCAGCGTCACGGCAGCGTGCTGCGCGAAGTATTTTGACGTCGTAGGACTGGATTTTGATGCCGTGAATGTCGCGAAGTTAAATTCCGGCTGCGCGCCGCTTTTGGAGCCGGGACTCGATGAATTGATTTCCGCCGGAAAAGCTTCTTTATTTTTTACAACCGACGAAAGAATTGCCTGCCCGAATGCTGATGTTTTATGGCTTTGCTATGACACGCCGGTCAATGACAACGACGAATCTGACGTGGAGTTTGTTCTTGGAAATTTACGCCGCTCGCTGGCGCACTTAAAAAAGGACGCGCTTGTATTAATTTCCGCCCAACTGCCTGTCGGCACTTGCGCCAAGCTAGAAAAAGAATTTCCACAGTTTCATTTCGCCTGTTCGCCGGAAAACCTGCGGCTTGGTAAGGCCATTGATGCGTTTGAAAAAGCGGAACGCGTTATTGTTGGAATCCGTAACGACGAAAAAAAAATGCTGCTCCAGCAATTATTTTTGCCGTTCACGAATCAGACCATTTTCATGCGCACGGAATCGGCGGAGATGGTCAAGCATGCGCTGAACTCTTTTCTCGCGCTCTCCATCACCTTCATCAACGAAGTCGCGCGCCTCTGCGAACACACTGGCGCCGACGCCAAGGAAGTTTCCCTCGGCCTCAAGAGCGAAGCGCGCATCGGGATGAAATCTTATCTTGGCCCCGGCGGTCCCTTCGCCGGTGGCACGCTGGCTCGCGACGTCGTCACGCTTTCCAAACTGGCGTTGGAGAGCGGTGAAAAAATTTCCGTCATTCCTGCTATTAAGCAGAGCAACGATCTGCATCGTGGCTGGGCGTTTCGGCGACTGCAATCACGCCTTGGCAATCTGCGCGGCAAACAAATCGCGGTGCTCGGCCTGACTTACACCGCCAACACCGATACGCTCCGCCGTAGCGCGGCAGTGGAATTATGCCAGCAACTTCTCGCTGCCGGCGCGAAGGTCTCCGCCTTTGATCCGGCGGTGAAGACTTTGCCGTCAGAATTGAATTCTGTTTCACTCGCCGTCGATATTTCTGGAGCGCTCACGGGCGTGGAGGCTGTCGCCGTCTGCACTGAATGGTCGCAATTCCGGCAAGCGGATTGGGCAAAAATTGTTCCGCAGATGCATCAGCCGGTCTTCGTGGACGCCAACCGGTTTCTCGAAAAGGAATTGAAATCCGTCGCTGGCGTGGAACATCTTTCCGTCGGTCGTGCCTGACATGAAACTCAAAAATCTCAACGCGCTCATTACCGGCGGTAGCCAGGGACTGGGTAAAACCATCGCCGAACACTTTCTGCGCGAAGGTGCGAACGTCATCCTCTGCGCCCGCAGCGAAAAGGATTTGTTCTCCACGCACGACGAGCTCGCTAAGAATTTTCCCGCGCAAAAAGTTTCCGCCAAGACCTGCGATGTTTCCAACGAAGCGCAGGTCAACGACCTCGTTGCTTTCGCGTTGCACGAACTTGGTTCGCTGGACGCGCTCGTGCTGAACGCCGGCATTTACGGCCCGATGGGTCCGACCGAATCAGTCTCGCTCGAAGAATGGCGGCGCGCGATTGACATTAATTTGTTTGGAGTGTTACTGCCAAGTCGCGCGGTGATTCCGCATTTCAAAAAAGCTGGGCGCGGCAAAATCGTAGTCTTGAGCGGCGGCGGCGCGACAAATCCTTTGCCCAACATCAGCTCCTACGCCGCCTCCAAAGCTGCGGTTGTTCGCCTGATGGAAACGTTGGCGGAGGAATTAAGGCCGTTTCAGGTGGACGTGAACGCCATCGCACCCGGCGCGCTCGCGACGCGGCTCGTGGACGAAGTTCTCGCGGCGGGCGCAGAAAAAGTGGGCGCAGCTTTTTTTGAGAAGAACAAAGGCTGGAAAGAAAAAGGCGCGGTGCCCCTAGAACTCGGCGCGAATCTCGCCGTTTATCTCGCCAGCGCGGAGAGTGATGGCATCACGGGCAAACTCATCAGCGCGCAGTGGGATCCGTGGAAAGATTTGCAGAAACATCAGGAAGAATTGGCGAAGTCGGACATTTATTGTCTCCGCCGCATCGTGCCGGAAGATCGCGGTAAGAAATGGAATTGATATGAATTTACGTGTCGCTCTCATCGGCTGCGGCCTCATCGGTCAGAAGCGGCTGAATTTGCTGCCACCCGGCAGCGTCACCGTCGCGTGTGATTTGAATCTCGACCGCGCCAAAAAAATTGCCGCACAAAGTCCCGGCTGCATCGCCACCGAATCTTTTGAAGAAGCCGTAAATTCACCCAATGTGGACGTGGTGATGATCGCCACCATCAATTCCGCCCTCGCGCCCGTCGCCTTAGCCGCAATTAAGGCCGGTAAACATGTCCTCGTCGAAAAACCGGCGGCAATTTCTGTGAAGGAATTGGAAGAGCTCGAAGCCGCCGCTAAAAAATCCGGCGCGCTCGTTCGCGTCGGCTACAATCATCGCTACCATCCGGCCGCGCTCAAAGCGGTGGAATTGTTCAAGAGCGGCGCGCTCGGCCCAATGATGTTTGTGCGCGGTCGCTACGGCCAGGGCGGTCGCATTGGCTACGAAAAGGAATGGCGCGCGGATGCAAAGCTTTCCGGCGGCGGCGAGTTGATTGACCAAGGCGTCCACCTGATTGATCTCGCAGGAATTTTTCTTGGCGAATTCACGATCGTTGAAGGCCACACAACGACATATTTCTGGAAGATGCCGGTGGATGACAATGCGTTTTTAAGTTTACGCAATGCGGCGGGCAATACTGCATGGTTGCACGTCAGTTGCAGCGAATGGAAAAATCTGTTCAGCCTTGAAATCTACGGACGTGACGCGAAGCTGCATTGGGAAGGTCTCGGCGGTAGCTACGGCATGGAGAAGTTGACCTACTACAAAATGCTGCCGCAGATGGGGCCGCCGGAGACGACCATCTGGGAATTTCCGCGCGGCGACGAGTCGTGGAAAATCGAGATGGCGGAATTTTTTGAAGACATCAAGTTGAAGCGCACACCGGTTCCGGGTTTGAAGGAAGCGAAAGCGGCGCTGGCAGTTGTTGAAAAAATTTACCAGAAATAATTTATGATTATTGCAAGATCACCATTGCGTATCAGTCTCGGCGGCGGCGGCACAGATTTGCCGTCCTATTACGAAAAATTCGGCGGCTTTCTCATCGCCGGGGCCATCGACCGCTACGTTTATATCACGCTACACGAGACGTTCGTGCCAGATTTAATCGTCAAGTATTCCGAGCTGGAACGCGTGGCGGACGCAGCGCAGTTGAAGCACCCCATCATCCGTGAAGCCTTTGCGTCGCTGGGCATGGACGGCCATTCGCTCGAACTGACTTCCATGGCGGACATTCCATCGGGAACCGGTTTAGGTTCGTCTGGCAGTTTCACGACCGCGTTGCTCAAGGCGCTCCATGCTCACAAGCGAAACCTGGTTCACCCCGCCGAACTCGCCGAGCAGGCGTGCGACATCGAATTGAATCGCCTGCACGAACCCATTGGCAAACAAGATCAATACATCGCCGCGTTTGGCGGATTGACGTGCTTCAAGTTCCTGCCCGGCGGCAAAGTTGAAGCATGGCCGTTGAAAATTTCTGACGAAACCCGTGATAACCTCGAAGATAATCTGCTGCTTTTCTTCACCGGTTATTCGCGCAGCGCGTCGGCCATCTTGAAAGAGCAGGACGTGAAATCGAAGTCCGACGACAAGTCCATGATCGAGAATTTGCACTTCGTCAAAGACCTCGGCCTGCAAAGCCAGGCCGCGCTCGAAAGCGGCAACCTCGCCGAGTTCGCGCGGCTGATGGACGTGCATTGGCAGCGCAAGAAACAGCGCAGCGGCGGCATGAGCAATCCCAAGATCAACGAGT
>CAIWFB010000268.1 GCA_903911825.1 uncultured Verrucomicrobia subdivision 3 bacterium | reverse complement strand
GGTAGAGCATTACCTTGACACGGTAGGGGTCGGAGGTTCGAAACCTCCACCGCGCACCATTCCTCAATTTTCGACAGGATGCGCCACGCCGCGCCAGCCAGCGACTTTTCCCCTTTGTTTGCAATGGTTTTAACGTTCTTCACCTTGCTGGAATCTGCGACAGGCGGCGACTGCGAATGACCCGCTGCGCCTAAAATTTGTGAGGCCAGTTGTGAGGGTGAAATCGTCAGCTTCTTGACCGCATCCCGCAGCGACAGCAGGGAAGTGTCGGTGTAGGTGCTTGCCGTGAGACGCGGATCGTTGTGCCGCATCAACTCCATGGCCTCCCTTTGCGACACTCCGGCACGGTGCAGGTTCGTGCAGAAGGTATGCCGCAGCGAATGAAAATCCACCACGCGGCCTTGTGAATCCGTTTTGGTGATGTTGGCGGCTTTCAAATGGCCGACAAAAAGTTCCGAGCGCGGCACAAGTCCCTTAAAAACCAGTTCGCCAGCTTGGGCGTTGGCGGGGCGAAATTGCAGCAGCGCCGCTACCAGATCAGGATGCAGCGGCAGACACGCCTGCCGGTGATTTTTGCTCACCGACGCACGCACCGTCACCGAGGGCTTTTCACCGGCCAGATTAAAATCGCCCCAGCAAAGTTCTTTCAGTTCGCCGTGCCGGATGCCCGTCAGCGCCGCCGTCAAATAAACGATGCGCTGCGCGTCGGCCACCGCGAGCAGGGCGGCCAGCTCAGAATCATCATAGGCACGCCGGGGACGGACTTGCCGCCCGCGCGCTTCGCCTTTTTGAACTGCCAGCAATGGATTGGCGGGAATACGCCCTTGCGCGACCAGCCACGCGAAGAACCCTTTTGCGCTGGTGAGATATTCATTCAAAGTTTTCTGTGACTTGTTCTGGGCTTTGCGCCAAACGCCAAATGAATCCGCCGTTGCATCCTGGGGATATATCCACCCGCAATCGGCAATCAGGGCTTTGTTATAGTGGGACACATGGCTGACATAATCGCGGGCGCGGCCTTTGGCTCGCAGGTCGCCCAGGAAATCTTGCAAGTGTTCCGTCAGCTTGCGTTGCGCGGCATTGCGGACGACCCGCGATGGAAGCAAGCCCGCGCGTTCGTGTTCCTTTTCACGGAGCAGTTCGCCACGGTTTTTTTCAGCGACCTGCTTGTCCGCCGTGCCGAGGGAAAGATCCGTGATTTTTCCATCCGTCGGCGACAGCCGGAATTTCCAGCGCCAGATGCGTTCGCCCTTCGGCTTGTAAATATGATTGATCATAATTCGTTGCGATTGATGATGGCCTGAATTTCGCTCTCGCGAAAACGAACGCCGCCCCGCACTTTCACACGCGTAAGCCGGCCAGAACTTGCTTCCCGGTCAATCGTTCGCTCAGAACACGCGAGGGCAGCCGCCGCTTCTTTTTTACGAAGCAGCCTGTCGTTTGGAGTTTGCAATTGTGTCGTCATTTGCATCCTTACTGCTGCATATCCTGTTCGCGTTCTTCTTCCTGGATTCGGTTTTCCTCTTCTTTTTCTTCCGGCGTCATGAACTTCGTATAAACGCGATAAACAGCATTATGGTCAGCAAAGACACCGCGCTTGCTCAAAAACTCGCCAATTTCGCGGAAACTGAATCCCTTTTGGCGCAGCAACGATATGGTGTCCCGATAGTCGGCCAATTCGCGTTGGTCTGCTTCCGCTTCCGCTTCTTCCAGCATTCCCATGGGAGTTTTGCGGAGGTAATTTTCACCGCGCTCGTCGCAGACAATTTCATCACGTTCTGGATCAATTGACACGGACTCAGCCGCCGGTTTTGGTGCTGGCGCTTCGATTGGCGCTGCCGGGGACGTGGCGGGATTCTCAACAGCCTTCTTGGCGGTTGAACTCTTGGTCTGTTTCGGCTTTTTCATATTGGTGAAGACAATATAGTAAACAAAAAGAAAAGTGTCAAATAAAAAAGAACGAAACAAACTATATGAAAAATAAGGCTTTTAATCAAACGTGGAATTTTTATGAATTCCCCGTTCGCGTTCCCGTGACTGTCATCCGGCTTGCTGATTTGAAGGCCAAGCCGGATGCCAATCTGGAGAACGCTCACCCCAATGTGAGACTGGTCGTGTCGGATTTGCCACCAGCCCCGCGCCCCTGTGACCCTTCGCGGAACTGGTATCAAACCCGGCACCACCAGGACAAAGCTTGCGCGGATGGAGGACGTGGATTGATGGATGATAAAGCCGCGAGGCGAGGCGATCTTAAAACGGAGGATGAAAGCAACGGAAGCGGCATGAAGCGGCGTGAGCG
>CAIWFB010000267.1 GCA_903911825.1 uncultured Verrucomicrobia subdivision 3 bacterium | reverse complement strand
GTGTTTGGGGATATGCGTCGGCTAATTCTCGTTTACATTTGTTGTATCAATCCACAAACGCAGCAACCAGATGCAACCTTTCTATCCACAACTGCGTTTACGGATGAAAACATCCTTAACCATTGTGCCATGTCAGTCAGTCAGTCAGTCCCGAACCACCCTTCACCTCCAAAGAACCCCTAGCCAGTATATTCCAAGCAACCCAGTAAACTCATTATGAAAACCCTCCCAATTCCAAAATGGAAAAACGCAGCGAGCCTGATCTGTCTGGCTTCGCTGACCTTGGTCAGCTCCGTCTCAGCTACCGTCCTGTTCACGGATAATTTCAACATCGGCACCGGCGGTAACGCAAATAATAATTTAAATCTCAATTATAACCTTGGAGTTCGGCAGGCTGGTCCACTGGCGCCCGCCACTTACACTGGCATTACCGACCACCATCAGGTTGGCAACACGGCGACGGACGTCGGTCAAACCGGTGGCGCTGCGGCCTACGGTGGTGGCTATGTGCTCAACGCGCTCGGTGGGAAATGGCAAAGTGATTTGAACATCGCGGCTTTGTCAGCTGGGCCTTTGACCATTGAATTTGACTTGTTTATCGTAACCAACAGCTCTACCGACTGGGCAGCATTTTCCTTGAGAGCGCCCGGCGATACATTTCCCGTGGCTGGTGCCAACGAATTCGGCTTTTTAAGGCGCCACAATGGCGGAATCCAAGTGTTTCAAAACGGTAACAGCGGTCCTACCCCGAGTGGCTGGGACACGGCTAACTTTGCGTTGGATCCCCATGTCAAATTGATCTTCACCGATACGGCTGGAACCGGTTCGGCCTTCAATGGTAACGGCTCAAAAGTCACATTTATCAATGGCACAACCACGCTGGGCACGGTCACGTTGGGCCAACAGTTGATGCGCTCAGGTCTGAAGGCTGGTTTCAACGGTGCATCAGGCGGTAATGCCGCCCTTAACGGTTTTTTTGGGATTGATAACATTACCATTTCGGGCACGCAGCCGGCCGTCGCGGTCAAGACTGTGAACCAGAGCGGGGGTAGTCCGTTCACGCCGTCGTGGACGGCGGAAACGCCCAACTTGATTGCCGGGATGTCTCCCAGCTTCTCTGCTGGTAATTTCGGTTTGGAATCTTCGGGTGGGATTTCAAAATTGACCGATGGCACTATCGGAACTTCTGGAACGATTGGTGGCTTTGCCACCTGCGGTGCCAATGCTGGTAACACGCTTATCTATGCGCTTACCAATTCTCTCAACGGATCTGACGTCACTAACATCGTAGTTTACAGCGGTTGGGGTGATGCTGGTCGCCATGGTCAGTATTACGATCTTTCCTATTCTACGGTGTCGGCTCCCACGACTTGGATTCCCATCACCACCGTATTTTACCTGCCGGGTTCGAGCAGCGGCGCATCGGCAAATCAGGTAACGATTACCGGAACCAACGGCACACTGCTGGCCAGTGCAGCCGGCAACATCAAGCTTGATTTTGGTTCACCGCCGAATGCAGGCAGCTTTAACAATGGCTACCAAGGCTATTCTGAAATCATTGTGCAAGGGACCAACACTGCCACGCCGCCGCTACCGCCTTCGCCGATTTTGGTGCAAGACACTTTGCCTTCTTACGCCGCCACGGTGGTGGGCGATCAAGTCATTTTCACCGCCGCCTATAGCAATGCACCGCCGGCTAGTCTGCAATGGATCTTCGTCAGTGGTGGTGTAACCAATGTGTTGGCTGGTCAGAACAGTGCGACGTTGACGCTCAATAACGTGCAAACGAGCAATTCCGGCAACTACTTACTGAAGGCCGTCAATGCAACCAACGGTGCGGCGACTCCGGCTTATACTTCGGGCGGCACGTTGGTGGTCAACCCCACGCCGACCGCTGTGAACAACATCATTTTCAGCACGACGGAACAACTGGGTCTGGGTGCCATTGGTCCGGTCAACACTGATACGAATTTTTATCCTACTTGGACGGTCAATACCGCCAACGATTTGATCAGCGGTTTTCTTACGAACGACACGGCTGGTGTGCAAGGGACGGCTTATCCGGGAACGGGAAATTTCGACATGAACATTCCGGTTTATGGCGTTGGTCCTGGCCCCTTGAGTGCGGATCCCTCCATCCTGACGGACAATTCGGGCGGTTATATCACTTACTGGCCCAGTGTCGGCGGTAATATCACACAATCCAGCTGTGGTGCCGGTGGTGCCGGTGATTCGATCACTTATACGCTGCCGAGTTCAACCTACGGTTTTGATGTGACCAATATCACCGTTTATGGCGGCTGGGGCGACGCGGGCCGTAATGAACAGAAATATCAGGTGCTTTATTCGACGGTGGCCAATCCCACCATCTTCACCAGCTTGGGAACCTTTGATTACAACCCGACTGATCCGAGCGCTTTGCCGACGGCTACCCGCACGATGCTGATTCCCGTGTCCGGTGCGCTGGCTAAAAATGTGTATGCGGTCACGATCAATTGGAATGTTTCCCCGGCTCCAAAAAATAACTGGGAAGGTTATTCTGAGGTCGTGGTGCAGGGTGTCCAATCGCTAAACAATCCGATTTTGGTTCAGGATACCTTGCCGGGCACCGCTGCCACGGTCGTGGGTGACACGATCAGCTTCACGGCGACTTACAGCAATTCTCCGGCGGCTAACTTGCAATGGCAGTTCGTCAGCACGAACAGTGTGGTGACGGATATTTCCGGAGCGACTACCGACACGTTGACGTTGAACAATCTGCAATTGACGAATAGCGGTTCCTATCGTTTGAAAGCCGTCAGCATGGCTGATAGCTCGGCGATTTCCTATAGCACGGCGGCACCGCTCGCGGTGACCAGCGTGTCAGCTCCGGTCAACAACATCATTGTCAGCGGGGCTAGTCAGACTGGCTTGGGTCCGATCAGCGGAGTCAATGTCAGCACGAATTTCTATCCCACTTGGATGGAAAATACGAATGGCAACCTGATCTTGGGTTCAACTGATGGCGGTCCCTCAGTTCCCGGAACCGTCTTTGCCGGCGGCGGTAACTTCGCCCCGCTCAATTCAGGTTGCTATGGTGACCCCGCAATTTTGTCGGATGGCTCACTCGGCTATCAAAACTACTATCCGGGCATTGGCGGTAACTCGACGCTGGATGCTTGCGGTAACAACGCTGGATTTTCAGTCACCTACACGTTGCCGGATTCTTCCAGCACGGGTTGGAGTCTGACCAATATCACGGTTTACGGCGGCTGGTCTAACAACCAACGCGACGAGCTAAAATATGAAGTGCTCTACTCCACGATCTCTGCACCTACGGTTTTCAATAGCTTGATCACCGTGGACTATAATCCGGCTGGTCTGCCGGCAGTTGGACAGTCCGCCACTCGCAGCACGTTGGTCCCGGCGACGGGAGCGATGGCGCAAAATGTCTATGCCATTGAAATTAACTTTTTCAATGCGGCCTCGGGCAGTGAGAATGGCTGGAGCGGCTATTCTGAAATCGTTGTGGCTGGTCAAGCTTCACCGCCCGTGCCGGTTTTGACGACGAACGTCACGCCGAACACGGCCGAAGACGTCGTGGGCGGTTCCTTGACCCTGACGGCTAATTTCTCAGGAGCCACCAGCTATCAATGGGTGAAAAACGGCACGAATCTGGTAGGAGCTACCAATCCGACGCTCGTCCTCAATAACCTGCAATTATCAGATATGGCGACGAATAATGGCTATCGTCTGGTGGCTTTCAATTCCACCGGTAGCAACGTCACCTCGTCCTGCAAGGTCTTCGTTGACCCGGCACCGGTCGCCGTCAGCAACATCATCACGGCGGTTGCCTACCAAACCTCCCCGACGGCGGGCTTCACGCCGACTTGGGATACGTCACTGTTGGGTTCAAGTTTGATTGCCGGCCAATCAACTCCGCTGCTTGGCTATGATCCGACTGGCAATTTCGCTGATCCGGATAATGGTGTTCAAGCCCACAACTTAGCTGGCGGACTGCTGGCCTTGACGGACGGCGGCTATGGAGCCTTTGACAATACTGGGGCTCATCCGGCCTTTGCCACCTGTGGACCCGGTGGTCCCTCACCCGGTGCTGGTCAATATGTCATCTATCAACTCGGTAACGGCGTCTCGAATCCCAACGGCTATGACGTCACCAGCATCCAAATCGCTGGCGGCTGGAATGACAATGGTCGGAACTCGCAATACTACACCGTTTCGTATTCCACCGTGGCGAATCCCACCATGTTCTTCCCGTTGGTGACCGAGGTGAATGACCTCAGTTCGGGAAATGTCATCGGCGGCGGCAACGGCAAGGCTGTGCCTGCTGGCTCCGGCACTCCAACGACCGTTCGCACCACATTCACACCCGCGACTGGCGTATTGGCGAGTAATGTTTACGCCATCTACGTGGATTACACTGTCCCGAACTCGGTGCCGAACGGGTATTCTGGCTACAGCGAGATTGCCGTCTTCGGTTCGACCTCCGCTACGTTGCCGAGCGGGCCGGTGATCACCACTTCGCACGAGGAAACCAACCAACTCTGGACGGTCGAAACCAATAACTTGGTGCTCAATCAACTGCCCAGCAGTTTCGGTGCGGGTTCCTTCGCGAATGAAGGCTGCGCTGAAGTTAACTTGACCGACGGTGTGATTGGTTTCGGGTCCCAATACGGAGCTAGTTGCGGGGCCGACGGCACGGCGGTTCCGTCCATCGTCTTCACGCCGACCAATGGCACTTGGAACATTACCAACATCATTGTTTACTCATTGTGGCATGATTACGGTCGCGATGGACAGTTCTACACCGTCAGCTATTCGACCTTGACGGCTCCGACCACGTTCTTGCCGATCGCTAGCGTCGCTTACAATCCGTTTGTGCCGCATGATGGACGGGCGACCGGTAACCGGGTGGAGATTTCTCCCGCCGTGGGTCAGGTTCAGCTCGCCACCAATGTGGCGGCGGTGAAGTTTGACTTTACCTCGCAAGGGATTCAGGACTTCGGCTGGACCGGCTATTCGGAAATCGTGTTGCAAGGCACCAATCTGGCGTCAACGGTGGTGGTGCCGCCAACCATCACCTCTACCCGCGCTGCGGGTGGCAACCTGATCCTGACGGGCTCGGGCGGCACGCCGGGCGCAGCCTACACTTGGTTGAGCACGACGAATCTGTCGGCCCCGATTGTCTGGGCGACGAACAGCATCGGTAATCTGGATGGTGCGGGCGCCTTCTCGAACTCGATTCCTATGGGAGCTAATCCCGCCACCTTCTTCCGCCTGCGTCTGCCGTGAGCAAGGTCGGAATAGTTAGTTAGTGTCAGGCAGCCCGGGGACGTATGTCCCCGGGCCTTTGCCTTGGATAGAATAATTTAAATTTGTGGAAAAATTTATTAAATATGAAAACCGTAAAATTTAGTGGAGTGCGCCGCTGGCAGTATGGCCAGAGTCCGAAAGCTTTCACGCTGATTGAACTGTTAGTCGTGATCGCCATCATCGCCATTCTGGCGGCGATGCTGCTGCCCGCCTTGGCTGCCGCCAAGAAAAAGGCGCAAGGCATCAGCTGTATCAGCAATTTGAAGCAAATGACGTTGGCGGTTCATGTCTATGCCGGCGATTTTCAGGATTCTATTCCGATCAATGATACCGGTGCGGATGCTTGGGTCACGGGCGACGTGAGTGGCCGATCGGGACCTGATGGAATTACCAATACGGCCAATCTCACCACCGGTGTGTTGTGGATTTACAGTAAGGCAACGGAAATCTACCGCTGTCCGGGGGACAAGGATTTAGCGCAAGTTGTCAATATGCCGCGCGCGCGCAATTACGCTTTGAATGGCATGATGGGCGACAATCGCGGTCTGGGTGAAGGCGCCCACGTTCATCCCAGCGTCAGCGAACATCGCAAGCTGACCGCGATCATCAACCCGATCACTTCGGATGCTTCCTTTTTCTTTGATGAACAGTCGAGCCCAGATCAGACCAAAACGAGCATCGACGACGGCTATTTTGCGGTGGACGATGGCACCAGTGGTTCGTATTTCACCTATAACTCCAGGCAATGGCGGAATGTTTTGTCCAGTCGGCATGGCAATTATGGGCAGCTATCATTTGCGGATGGCCACGCAGGCATAATGAAATGGTTGGAGCCGGACACGAAAAATTTGCAGGGAGTTGATGCCCAGTCAACGGTGTTCAATAGCCGGGATAAAAAACAACTGTGGTTGAGCACTTATGCTTCTGGCTCCATTTCAGGAGTGCCTTGGTAAAGAGTGCTTCTGACTGTTAATTTTTTGAGCGCGGTTCGTCAATGATTCCGTCGCAAAAAGGTGGTTGCTTGATTGCGGTAGGCGGTAGCCAAGCGGCGACTGATTCGCAGTTGCGGTTCAAACCTAAACTTTTGGATGGGCAAATCCCGCTCCCGGACGTTGCGCTGGTTCCCGTCTCCAGTGGTTAAATTCTTGTGAATATTTCGGTGAACATTTTTAAAAAAACTCTGACCACCGCGCTGGTTGTCCTCGCGCTGCTGGTCTGGCTGGATGGCGGGAACGTGCAAGGAGCCTTGTCGCCGGTGAATTTGCGCTGCGCGCTGCGAGTGAATCCGCAGGGCATCGAAGACGCTACGCCGCGCCTGACTTGGCAGTTGCAAAGTGATGGAGTGAGCCGAGGCGAAACGCAGAGTGCCTATCAGATTCGGGTCGGAGCCACGCCGGGGGCGGCCGATTTGTGGGATAGCGGAAAAGTTACGAGCGGTGCGACGATAGATGTGTCGTATGCTGGCCAGCCGTTGGCGAGCGGACAAAAATATTTCTGGCAAGTGCGCGTCTATGACGCTACCAACGGCGTTTCGGCCTGGAGCGCGCCTGCGCAATGGTCCATGGGTTTGCTGTCCCCCACAAATTGGTTGGCGCAATGGATCGGCTATGACGCGGCCTATACGCTGACGCCCGCACAAGCTGCAGATAAAGCGCTGCTCAACACTTCGGGGCTAAATTGGATTGGTTATTCCGGGCAAACGGCACAGGGTGGCCTTCATCAATCCTCGTTGCGGAAGAAAATTATCCTGCCGGTCGGCCAAACCATCACCAACGCCGCCATGGCGCTCTACGCCGATAATTTTTGCAGCGTGTCTGTGAACGGACAACTCCTGACGAACGCGGCCGCGCGTTGGGAAGCGACCGCTAGAATAAATGTGGCGCCGTGGTTACATGCCGGAACTAACGTGATCGCGCTGTCGGCCACGAATAGTGACGCGCAAGAGCTGGCGAGAGTGATCGGCCGGTTGGTGGTGCGGTTTGCTTCTGGCAGCGTTTCTAACCTACCGGTGGACACGAGTTGGAAAGCCGCGCAATGGCCGACGGGTAATTGGACCCAGACCAATTATGACGATTCCACTTGGGCGACTCCGAGCAGTGGTGGTTCGCCGTGGGGCACGCCCGCGCTCAACGACATCGCCCGCGTGCCTGCGCCGTATTTGCGGAAGAACTTCACCGTTGGTCAAACCGTCACGCGCGCGACCGTTTATGTCACGGCTTTAGGCGCGTATGAATTGCGCCTGAACGGTCAGAAAGTCGGCAATGATGTGCTGACTCCGGGCTGGTCCCAATTCACAAAGCGAGTTTATTACCAGACCTACGACGTGACGGGCATGGTGCAGTCTGGCACGAACACCCTCGCCGCCATGCTGGGTGATGGCTGGTATGCAAGTGATTTGGCCTTCAAGGGAACGCGGCTGAACTACGGTGGAACCCCGCGCTTTCTCGCTCAGCTGGTGCTGAAACTTTCCGACGGCAGCACGCAAACGGTCGTTAGTGATGGCTCGTGGAAAGCCACCTACGGGCCGATCAAGGTTGGCGATTTGCTGATCGGAACCGAATACGATGCCCGGCTGGAAATGCCCGGCTGGGACACGACCAATTTCAATGACAGTGCTTGGTTGCCAGTTTTGACCGGCTTGAGTGCCACCACGGGCGGATACACCAATGTGACGAGCCTCGTCACGGGTTTGGTGACAAACAACCAACTTAATTTTGTGGCGAGTAACGGCAATCTCGGTGGCGATCCGGCCTTTGGCGTTTTGAAGATATTGCAGATCAATTTCAACCTCGGCGGCACGAACCAGACGCTGACATTTGCGGAAAATGCGACCGTTCAAATTGGCGGCGGCGGTTTCCCGCTCACCATCGTTCAGGCGCTTTATGGTAACCCCAATGCGTTTCCCGGCCTCGGTGGAATAGCGGTGCAAGCTGCCGTCACGGAACCCGCGCGGTGCTTGGAAACCGTGCCAGCCATCCAGCTCACCGAGCCCACGCCCGGATGCTACACGTTTGATCTCGGCCAGAACATGGTTGGCTGGGTGCAATTGAATATCGCTGGCGCCATCGGTGATCGTATCACGGTGCGGCACGGCGAAATGCTCAATCCCAATGGCACGGTTTATACGGCCAATTTACGCGGGGCGAACGCCACGGATTTTTATACGTTCGGCACGAATGGCTCCGTGACCTTTCAGCCGCGTTTTACCTTCCACGGTTTTCGTTACGTCGAAGTGCGCGGCTTGAGCGTGCCACCCACGTTGAGTTCAGTGACCGGTATTGTCGTGCGTTCCGATATGCCGCAAACCGGCGACTTCGCGTGCTCGAGTCCGCTGGTGAACAAACTGTTCAGCAACATCATCTGGGGTCAGAAAGGGAATTATCTCGAAACGCCCACGGATTGTCCGCAGCGCGATGAACGCATGGGCTGGAGCGGCGACACGGAATTTTTTGTGCCAACCGCCGCTTACAACTTTGACGTGCAATCTTTCTTTCGTCGGCACACGGTCACGTTCTGCGAGGATTCGCAATCAGCCGATGGCGCTTATCCACACGTCGCGCCCGATCTGGCGGCGGGCAGCGGGGCGGCGGCGTGGGGCGACGCGGGTTGGATTTGTCCGCTCATCATGTATCGCACCTACGGCGACACCAATGTCATCGCTGATCACTACGCTTCGTTCAAACGCTACGGGCAATGGCTGACCGCTCACTCTTCCAACTTTCTTATGACGAGTCTGCCCGGCGATTTTGGCGACTGGTTGAATCTGGGCGGTGGCGCGACTTCCACCGTCATTGATACAGCTTTTTACGCCTACTACGCGCAGGCGATGGCGGAGATGGCCGCTGCGATTGGCAATACTGCCGACGCGGCAACTTATACCACGCTGCATAACAACATCGTCGCGGCTTACGCGAATTTGTTCAACGCCGACGGCTCGTTTGCCGATGGCAGCAGTCAAACCGGCTATTCACTCGCCTTCACGTTGGGCTTGGTGCCACCGGGGTTGCGTGCGCAAGCAGCGCAAAAATTTGCGGACACTATTGCGCAGTTCGGCTCGCATCTCGCCACCGGTTTCATCGGCACGCCGCGCCTGTTGCCCGCGCTCCATATTGCTGGGCGCGACGATCTCGCGTATCAACTGCTGCTGCAAGAATCCTATCCATCGTGGCTCTATCAAGTGAATCTTGGCGCGACGACCATGTGGGAACGCTGGGACGGTTGGACACCGGCTGCCGGTTTCCAAACCATCGGCATGAATTCCTTCAACCACTATTCGTTTGGTGCGGTGGGTGAATATCTCTACAGCGCCGTCGGCGGCATCAGCGCCACGAGTCCGGGCTACAAAACGATCCGCATCCAACCGGTTCCCGGCCTCGGTCTGAGTTGGGCGAATACCAGTTTTAATTCTCCGCGCGGTCAGATTTCGACGGCGTGGACAAACACTGGCAGTGTCTTCAATTTGAATGTGACCGTTCCGCCGAACACGACGGCAGAAATTTATGTGCCGACGACGAATGCCGCGTCCATCACCGAAAGTGGCGTGCTAGCGACCAGTTCCCCCGGTGTCAGTTATGTGGGATTCACGAATGGCTACGCCATTTATGCGGTTGGTTCCGGCAACTATCGCTGGTCATCGCCGTATGCCATTTCCATTCCGCCGAGTGTCATCATCGCCACGACTAACGAGCTTGGAAGCGGCACCGGCACGTTCTATCCGAGTTGGACCGTCATCACCAACGGCAGTCTGATTGCGGGGTTGGCTCCGAGCACGGCGACGGGAAATTTCACTGAAGAGTTGCCCGGGCGCAGCGTCAACTCGTTGACGACGAGCAATAATTTAGGACTTACCAAAGTCACCGCGACGGTTGGCTATACCACCAGCACCAATTATGTGACCTGCGGCAATGGCAATGCAGCGGGCTCGACCTTGATCTATTCACTGCCCAATTCCGCTCTCGGTTTTGATGTGACCAATATCACCGTATACGGCGGCTGGGCGGACAACGGTCGCGATCAACAAGCCTACACGGTTTATTATTCTACCGTGTTGGCACCCACAAATTTTATTTCACTAGCGGTCGTCAATAATAACCCCGCCATCGCGACTGGTATCCAGTCTGCCACGAAAGTTGTGCTGACTGCTTCCACGGGCGTGCTGGCCACGAACGTGGCGGCGGTGAAATTTGATTTCACCAATCCGGGTTCAGAGAACGGCTACTGCGGCTACGCGGCCATCACCGTGTTTGGCAAGGCGAGCCTCGCCCCAGCCGTGCCCGCCGTCTTGAGCGCGCGAATGGTGACGCCCAATAGTTTTGTGATGAACGTCGGCAGTTTGGTGGTCGGTCGAGGTTATACCCTGCAAAGCACCACTAATCTGGCCTCACCAATTTGGGACATGGAAACAAACTTTATTGCGACTCAATTGGCCGCAAGCATTACTAATTCGATCACTAATAACCCGCAAAAATTTTATCGGATTGTGGCTTATTAAAAACCCATGGTCCTTGAATGTGAACGATAAGGTGCATTGCCAAAAAGTGACAATCCCTAGTGTTGGAGATGATTTAGTTTCGACCTTAAGATGAAATGTTGTTGTCGGCTATTCCTACTGCTTTTGCTGGCTTTTGGTAGTTCCGCAAATGCCGCGCTTGTGGTTACGTCCGTCAACCAGAACGGGCCATTACCGTTCACCCCCACATGGACTCCCGCTGCGAACAGCTTGATAATCGGGCAGATCCCCAGCCTGATCGCGGGTGATTTCAGCGAGGAAATCCTTGGGCGCAATGTCAATTCACTCACTACCGGCGGCAGCTTGACAATCAGTCAGTCCGGAACAACCAGCTCCACGAATTACGTGACCTGCGGTGACGGGTATGGGGCTGGATCCGTGATTGTTTATAAGTTGCCGGCTTCTACAAACGGTTACAACCTGACCAATATCACGGTTTATAGCGGATGGAAAGATAGTGGTCGCGATGCTCAGGCTTACACAATTTACTTCTCAACAGTGGTCAATCCAACCGTGTTTAATGTTTTAACACCGGTCAATTACAATCCGTCGGTGCCCGGCGGCTTGGCAACCGCTAATCGTGTCGTTGTCGCAGACGTAGGGGGAGGAGTCATTGCCGCGAATGTGGTCGCCTTGAAGTTTGATTTTACCTCACCGAGTTCCGAGAACGGTTATACCGGCTATGGCGCAATCAGCGTTCAGGGTGCTGCCGCGACGAATGTGACCGCTCCGCCAATCGTGATCACGACAGCGAACCAGATGAGCGGTAGTTCATTCATTCCATCGTGGACGATCGAGCAGGATAGTCTCATTGCCGGACAAGTGCCGAGTAGTGTCGGTTCGGGAAACTTCGCTTACGAAACTGGGGTAGCCGGTATCAGCGCGCGGACGGACGGCACATTTGGAATGGTCGATAGTATGGCTGCTTATGCCACGTGCGGCAATACCGCCGGTCAATCGGTTTCATATTTTCTCAGTGGGGCTACGATCACTAACATCGTGGTTTATAGTGGTTGGGCCAACCAAAACCGAGACGGCCAGTTTTATAACATCTCATATTCAACTCTAGCGGCGCCGGCCGCGTTTGTTCCATTGACAAGCGTGTATTATAACCCGCCTGTTACCGGAGTTTCGGCGAACCGGGTGGGCATCAGCAATTTCAATGGAGCGCCGCTGGCGACGAATGTTGCCTTCATAACCTTCGACTTTACCCCACAGGATAGCAGCACTGACTACGGATACTCCGGTTATGCGGAAATTATTTTGGAAGGCACGAATGTGGCACCCGGCGCAATCAACGCACCGAAGATGAATACGGTTTTCCCTGCCAGCAGTGCTAGCAGTGCGGACAGCGTGGTGACATTTAATGAAATCATGTATCATCCGGCTACAAATGAAGCCGGGATGGAATGGATTGAGCTTTATAACCAAATGGCGGTGGACGTGGACATCTCCAACTGGCGGGTCACTGGAGATACCGACTACGTCTTCCCGAACGGCACGCGCGTTGCCGGGCGCAGCTTCATTGTTCTGGCGCGCAACCCGACCCAGTTGAAAGCTGCCACCGGACTGTCTTCCAATGTGTTTGGGCCTTTCAGTAGCCCGCTGAACAATCAAGGCGGCACGCTTGAATTACACAATAATTCCGGACGGCTGATGGATTCCGTTGCTTTCGGCACGGATGGTGATTGGCCGGTTACCCCGGACGGCGCTGGGCCTTCGCTGGCCAAGCGGGAGCATGACTGGGGGAGTGCTTCGGCCGCGAACTGGCAGGCTAGCTGGCAGGTTGGTGGAACCCCTGGCACAGACAACTTTGTTTCGCCACCGGCACCTGTAACGGTCTCGTTCAACGAATATTCGGGCGCAACCAATACTACGTTCTGGGTGGAATTGATGAACTATGGAACCAACCCAGTTTCATTGGGTAATTTTATTCTGCACCATGACGGCGCGACGAATACGGACTACGTATTGCCTCCGAATCTGACCCTCGATCCCGGGGCGCTCTTGGTGTTGTCCAACAGCACGCTCGGTTTTATTGCGCCGGCGTCAGGCGAAAAATTGTTTCTGTTTGCTACAAACTACTCGGCAGTTTTGGATGGACTGGTTTTGAAGAAGACGCCTCGGGCACGCTCGCCTGACGGAACCGGAACTTGGCTAGTGCCGAACGTCTTGACGCCGGTCGCAAGCAACAGCTTTGCCATCCACAGTGAACTAGTGATCAATGAAATCATTTATAATCACAAGGATATTCCGGCCGCGAACTCCCATTTGCTGCCGCAAGGAAACCCGGAGGAGTGGCTGGAAATTTTCAATCGTAGTTCCAATACGGTAAACCTAACTGGATGGATTTTGGCTGGCGGAATTAATTACTCATTCAGCCCGGGCAAAATGATTGCGCCGGGTGGATATTTGGTCGTGGCCCGAGATGCCGCCACGTTGCGCGCGACGTATCCGATGATTGATATCGTCGGTAATTACAGCGGACATTTAGGCAACGACGACCAAATCATTTTGAGTGATCCTTTGGGCAATCCGGCCAACCAGTTACATTATTATTCCGGCGGACGTTGGCCGGAATCACCTGGCGGTGGCGGACCGAGTCTTGAATTACGCAATCCACAGGCGGATAACTCTCAGGGCGAGGTATGGGCGCCCAGCAAGGAATCCGGAAAGTCAACGTGGCAAACTTACACCTACCGAATGGTCGCTCAACCCAGCGCCACGGCGGCACCGGACGACCAATGGCAGGACTTTGTCATGGGACTCTTGACGGATGGTGAATGCTGGCTAGACGACATCAGCGTCCTTCAATCTCCCACGAATGATCCGGTGCAATTGATCGCCAATGGAAATTTTGAAAATGGCTTGTCTGGCTGGCGATTGCTGGGCAACCACCAGAGCAGCGTGCTCGAAACCGATCCGGATAGTGCCGGTAACCATGTGTTGCATGTGATCGCTAGCGGACCGCAAGAGCATATGAACAACCATATCGAGACCACGTTAACTCGAGGTGTTACCAATGGACTACTTTACGAAATTTCTTATCGCGCGCGCTGGATTTCCGGTAACAACCTGTTAAATACGCGGCTTCATTTTAACCGCGTCGCGCACACAACCGCCTTGTCCATCCCACAGTTGAACGGCACGCCGGGTGCAGTCAATTCCTGTTACGCGACCAACATCGGTCCGACGTTTTCACAGTTTCAACATCAGCCCATTGTTCCGTTGGCAAATCAGCCGACGACAGTTTTCGTCCGCGCCCAAGATCCGCAAGGTGTGAGTGCCTGTTCCGTTCGGTGGTCTGTAAATGGTGGGGCATGGACTAGCGCGCCGATGACCGCAACTAATGGCGTATATCTGGGAACAATTCCTCAGCAACCGACCGCTGCCTTGGTTCAGTTTTACGTCAGCGCGGTAGATGGTCTCGGCGCCGTTTCAACCTTTCCTGCGAAAGGCTCCAATTCAGGCGCGTTCTATCGGGTCAATGATGGATTGGGCGATCTCTCCAAGGCGCATACGGTCAGGATACTCATGTCACCTGCCAACATTTCGCTGCAAAATGCTGTCACGAACCTGATGAGCAACGAAAATTTGCCTTGCACGGTGATCTGTGATGAGCGTCAGGTTTACTATGATATGCTCATCCGGTTGAAGAGCAGTGAGCGCGGACGCGTGGATTCGACCCGGATCGGCTACCATTTGGAGTTTCATCCGGACGAACTGTTTCGCGGGGTTCATCCGGTAATGCTGTTAGATCGTTCGGGTGGCGGCAGCCGTCCGCAACAGGAGGAGATTTTACTGAAACATATGGTGAACCACTCCGGTATTCCCGAAGTGAACTCCGACTTATGCCGGGTGATAGCGCCATTGTCAGCGCAAAACGGCTGGGCGATTCTGTTTCCGCGATTTGAGGATAATTTTGTCAACACGACTTTCACCAATGGAGGTAATGGTATTCTTTATGAATACGAACTGACTTATTACCCGCTCACGGCCGACGCCAACGGTTACAAGTTGCCGGCTCCGGATAACGTGCAGGGGGTAGATATCTCCGATTTGGGCAATGACAAAGAACCATACCGCTATAACTTCATCATTAAAAATCATCGCAATTTCGATGACTATTCCCCGCTAATCAACTTTGCCCAAGTTTTTAGCCTAAACGGAGACGCCCTTGACCTCCAAACACGGCAGACGATGGATGTGGATGAATGGTTGAGCGTTTACGCAATGGTCAGTTTGTGCGGCGTGGGTGACATGTATACTTTTGGCGGTGGCCATAATTTGATGACCTACGCTAGGCCCAGCGACGGAAGAATATTATATTTTCCGTGGGACATGGATTTTTCGTTCGCTCAATCGGCTACGGCGCCACTGGTCGGCGATCAAAATTTTTCCAAGATTGTCAATCTGCCCCGCAATCTCCGGCGTTTTTACGCGCATATCCTTGACGACATAAATACCAGCTTTAATGCCACCTATATGGCTTATTGGGTGGGGCACTACGAATCTTTTCCGGGGCAGGATTGGTCGGGCGATCTCGACTATATTACCCAGCGCGGTAGCTATGCCCTAAGCACTATTAACCACGCCGGCGGCAACACACCATTTAGTATCAATGGGACAAATTCGTTCGCAGTCACGAATAATAATCTGGTTACACTGACTGGAACGGCACCTGTCCAGATCACATCCATATTGATTAATGGCATCAATTATCCCGTGACGTGGAATTCAATTTCAGATTGGACCGTGCAATTGCCGGTGAATTCGCCCACCAACACACTAAATATTCAGGGATATGATCTTTATGGCAACCTGGTAACGAATCTCACGCAAATTGTAAGGTTAAATGGGGTTTTACCCGATGCCAGCAAAAGCATCGTTCTAAATGAAATTATGTATAAACCGGCGCTGACGAACGCCGAATATGTGGAGTTATTCAATAGTTCAACCAATTTCAGCTTTGATTTGACTGGCTGGCGCATGAATGGTCTGGGATATGATTTTCCGGCGGGTAGCATCTTGGCCCCGACCAGTTATTTGGTTTTGGCTAAGGACACAGTCGCGTTTGCCGCTGCATATGGTAACACCTTGCCATTGTTTGATACTTTCAGCGGCACCCTTGATACCAATGGCGAAACGCTGACACTGTTTAGGCCAGATCCAGCGCAGACGAATCTGGACCTAGTTGTAGACCGCGTGCGATATGAAGCTGCAATTCCGTGGCCGGTGATCACCAATGGCGCATCGCTGCAACTCATCGACTCCGCTCAGGATAATGGTCGAGTAGCCAACTGGTTTGCCGTGCCAGCCAATTCGGCTTCGAAAGCAGTGTGGGTGCGTGCCACCGCCACGGGGATTCCGCAAACGAGTGTCGGATTTCGGCCCCTTTATATTTATCTGCAATCCGCCGGCGACATTTATGTGGATGATGTCAGCGTCGTCGCTGGTTTGGTCGCTGAGACCGGCGCGAACCTTGTCACCAACGGTGGATTTGAGGCTTCGCTTGCGCCATGGACCATCGGTAGTGACGCCAACAATGGCTCTTCAGTTAGCAGCACCAATACTGCGCATTCCGGTAGCCACAGCTTACATTTGGTGGCCTCCGCTGGCGGCACGACACAAAATTCCTCGGTATGGCAGGATTTCTCCAGCCGCCTGACCGTAGGCGCGACTTACACTTTAAGTTTTTGGTATCTACAAAGCACCAACGGCGGCCCGCTGACCGTGCGTTTTTCTGGCAGCGGCATCAGCCTCACGACGAATCCAGCTCCCGGAAACGTCATTCTGCCCGTTGCCGAAACCCCGGCGGCCGCTAACTCTGTGAGGGACACTCTGCCGACCTTCCCGTTTGTTTGGTTGAACGAGTTACAAGCTGTGAACATCACCGGCCCCACTAATAACTTGGGCCTCAACACGCCGTGGGTTGAACTTTATAATCCCGGCACTAATACCTTGAGCTTAACCGGACTCTATCTTGCCAACAACTATACCAATCTCCCGCAATGGGCTTTTCCGACCAATGCCGTTATTAGATCTAACGGTTTTCTAGTTGTGTGGTGCGATGGCCAGACAAATCAGTCCACCACTAATTCACTGCATACCAGTTTTAGCTTGGCAGCAGGTGCGGGTAGTATTGTGCTATCCCGGGTAATTAATACGAACATTCCTCAGATCGTAGACTATTTAAATTATGCAGGACTGCCGGCCAACTGGAGTTATGGCGATTACGCCGACGGACAGCCGTTCTATCGCCAGTCCATGTTTGCCGTCACGCCGAATACTTTTAACACTAACACCTCGCCTCCCATTACTATTGTGATTAACGAATGGATGGCCGACAACAGTCATGCGCTGACCAATCCTTCAACTGGCAAATTCGATGACTGGTTTGAGCTGTATAATTACGGCACCAACACCGTGGATCTCGGTGGCTATTATTTGACCGGAACGTTGACCAATAAGACCAAATCATTGATCCCAAACACGCATCAATATCTGGTGTCACCTGGAGGATTTTTCGTGGTTTGGGCCGACAATGGGAGTGGATCAAACACAATCATCCGTCCGGATTTACATGTGAACTTCAAGCTGAGCAAATCCGGAGATTCAATTGGTTTGTTTGCCTCCGATGGCACGACTATTGACGCGTTCTCATTCGGCGCGCAAACGACTGATGTCAGTGAAGGCCGTTATCCCGATGGCGGGTCAACCTTGTTCTTCATGCCCACGCCGACGCCACTGACAAATAATTTGATTCCCAACACCGCGCCAGTATTAGCTTCGATTAGTAACCGATCTGTCCATCTCGGCCAGATCGTGCAGTTCATTGCTTCTGCCACGGATGCTGAGAGTGCTTTTCAAACTTTAACCTTTAGCCTGAGTAACGCGCCGGCCGGCGCGACCATCAATGCGACCAGCGGCACGTTTGCGTGGGCGACTGCCAATGCCGGCGCGACGGGTTCCAACGTCATTACTGTTCGCGTGACGGACAACGGCACTCCGCCCCTGAGCGATAGTAAAACGTTTTCTGTCTATGTTGCCGGATCACCGCAGTTCACCGGTGTTGATTCCTCAAGCAACAACCAGATCCAAATCTCGTTCAACACTTTGACGGGTCAGAATTATCAGGTGCAATTCAAAGATACTTTATCCGATGCTGACTGGAAATCGCTCGGTGGAATTTTCTCCGGGACCGGTTCAACACGGATTGTCTCTGATGACATGACGGGTCGTTCTCAAAAGTTCTACCGCTTGCTCGCCTTACCTTGAGCCCATTGATTATGAATAGGACAATATTATTCCTGACCTTGTTTGCGTTTGGTTTTGGGTCAGCGCTGGCCGCCGATTTAGTTTCGCAATTTATTGCGCCGCCCGCTTCCGCCAAACCCTGGGTCTATTGGTATTTCATGGATGGCCACCTTGACCGCGCCGGGATGACGGCTGACTTGGAAGCAATGAAAAAGGCGGGCATCGGCGGCGCAATTTTTCTGGAGGTCAATCTGGGCGTGCCGCGCGGCCCTGTTGATTATATGAGCCCGCAATGGCTTGATCTAGTGGCGCACGCGATCCATGAGGCTGACAGGCTAAACATACAAATCGCGCTCGGCGCTGGGCCGGGTTGGTGCGGCACCGGTGGTCCGTGGGTGAAGCCGGAACTTTCCATGCAACATCTCGTCGCCAGTGCCACCAACGTGACTGGATCGGGGAAATTTTTGGCGGCCCTGCCGCGTCCGCGTCCGCGCAAACCATTTTTCGGCGAGGGCACGTTGACTCCCGAATTAAAAAAGGAATGGCAGAATTTTTATCGCGATACAGCGGTGCTGGCGTTTCGCACGCCTGCGGGGGACCACCGGATTACTGATGCGGATGAGAAGGCGCTGTATTTTCGCGCTCCGTTTTCATCGCAGCCGGGCGTCAAAACATTCCTACTATCGCTGGAAAAATATGCTGTCTTGCCGTCGGATGAATCGATCCAACTTGCGGACGTCATTGATCTGACTAAAAAAATGTCGGCCGACGGACATCTCGATTGGCAAGTGCCGCCCGGCGAATGGACCATCATGCGATTCGGTCGCACGCTGACCGGCCAGACTACGCGTCCCGCTCCGCGTCCGGGGTTAGGTTTTGAAACGGACAAATTCAACCGCGCCGCGCTGGATGCGCATTTTGCTGACTATGTGCAGAAGTTGTTAGATAAAGTCGGGCCGCGCACGAATGCTCACGGTGGACTGACAATGTTGCATTTCGATAGCTGGGAAATGAGTTCGCAAAACTGGTCGCCCGCCTTTCGCGCCGAATTCCGGAAACGCCGTGGCTATGATCTGTTGAAATTTTTGCCCGCGCTCTCTGGTCGTATCGTGGTCAGTGAGGAAATATCTGAAAGGTTCTTGTGGGACTTGCGGCAGACCGCGCAAGAACTCGTGGTGGAAAATCACGTGGGTTACTTGAAAACGCTGGCGCATAAAAATGGGCTGACGCTTTCCGTGGAGCCTTACGACATGAATCCCGCCGGTGATCTGACGCTGGGCCGCGTCGCCGATGTGCCGCAATGTGAATTTTGGAATCTTGGTTTTGATTCGGCGTATAGCGTCGTTGAGGCTGCCTCTCTGGCGCACACGGGCGGCAAGAGTGTGGTCGCGGCCGAGGCGTTTACCAGTAACCCCGGCGAAGATTGGAAGGCGTATCCAGCCACCTTGAAAGCGCAAGGCGACTGGGCCTTTTGTGCGGGCGTGAATCGTTTTGATTTCCACCGTTTTCAAGCCCAACCCGGAAACGCGCGTTCACCCGGCATGGGCATGGGGCCGTATGGTGTCCACTGGGATCGCACGCAGACGTGGTGGGACATGGTGCCTGCCTATCACGAATATCTTTCGCGCTGCCAGTTCCTGTTGCAACAAGGCGTGACTGTGGCGGATGTCTGTTTTCTCGTCGGCGAAGGCGCGCCGCATGTTTTTCGCCCGCCGGATTCCGCGACCACCGGTAATCCCCCAGATCACGGCGGATACAACTTTGATGGTTGCGCTCCAGAGACGTTGTTGGAACGCGCCGAGGTGAAGGATGGGCAAATCGTTTTCCCCGGCGGCACCAGCTATCAAATCTTAGTTTTGTCGGAGCAACGCACGATGACGCCTGCGCTGCTGGCGAAAATTAAATCGCTTGTGCGCGCCGGCGCGACCGTATTTGGGCCGCCGCCGAGTAAGTCGCCGAGCTTGCAAGATTATCCGAAATGCGATGCGTCAGTTCAAAAAATCGCTGGAGAACTTTGGGGCGACTGCGATGGTAAAATGGTTTTCGCCCACGCTTACGGCAAGGGCCGCGTGATCTGGCGGAAGACGGAAGTCAAACCGTTGGCGGAATATGGCGATTTTGCGGCCGTGACCAATGTGCTGGGCCAAACGGGCGTCGTTCCAGATTTTTCTTCTGATGGCCCTATTCGTTTCACGCATCGGCGCGACGGTGACACCGATATTTATTTTCTCGCAAATCGAGAAGCGCGCGCGGTGGAGGCAGTTTGCCGGTTCCGTATTTCGGGTCGGCAACCTGAACTTTGGAATCCAGAAACAGGAAAAATATCACCACTCGCTTTATTCGAGCAAACGTCGACGGGTATTTCTGTGCCGCTGCGTTTCGAGGCGCATGGCTCAACCTTCGTGGTTTTTCGCCCGCAAAAACTTCCGCTGGATTCGGTCGTTAGTTTTCTGCGCGACGGTCAACCGGTATTACTTTCCAGCAAGCCGCCGGCAATCAAAATTAGGCGGGCGATATTTGGTGTGCCGGGCGACGTTGCCCGCACGCACGATGTGCGAGCTGCGGTGCAGGCCTTGGTGGATCGTGGGCAAGTTGCTGTTCAGGTCGGCAAGCTGGTGGCCGGTGGCGATCCCGCTTACGGCGTTATCAAAACGTTGGATTTGGAATATACCGTGGACGATCAACCCTTCGAACTTATCGGCCGGGAACCTGACACGATTGGCTTGGTCACGGGAATTTTTGCGCCCGCGCGCGCGGCTGATGTGCGGAGCGATTTTTCCGGGCGACTACAAATTGTGGCGTCGCAGCCGGGGCATTATGAAGTGAAGACGGCTGCTAGGAAAAAACTTTCCGCCTCGATCGCGAGCGTGCCGGAAACTTTGGAAATCGGCGGCGCATGGGCGGTTAGCTTTCCACCCAAGTGGGGTGCGCCGGAGAAAATCACTTTGGATGCGCTCGCTTCGTTGAGCGATTCGACTGACTCCAGTATTATATTTTTCTCCGGAACGGCGACTTACAACAAGACGTTCGATTGGAACCCTGCGGCTCAAGTCGGAAACCAAAAATCCGAACAGTGGCTTGACCTAGGCGAAGTGCAAGTGATGGCGCAAGTGAAACTCAATGGCCATGACCTCGGCACTTTGTGGCAGCCGCCGTTTCGCGTGGAGGTTTCGAGTGCTTTGCAAGCTGGTCACAATACGCTGGAAGTGCGCGTGGCTAATCTGTGGCCGAACCGCATGATCGGAGACCTGACGTTGCCGGAAGCCGAGCGGTTCACCTGGAGTTCCTATCAGCCGTTCACCAAAGATTCGCCGCTGCCCAAATCGGGTTTGCTTGGCCCGGTAAGAATTCAAACTGCACAGATTGTTACGCTGCAATAAATTTATGACCGTTCGAAGCCCAGCCCTCACCGCATTATTGTCTCTGGCATTGTTCGGCGTCCACGCAGCCAGCGGGGTTGATTTGGAAAAAGATTTTGCAAGTCCGCCCGACGCAACCAAGCCGCGCTGTTACTGGTATTGGATGGATGGGAATATCACCACGAACGGCATCACCAAAGATTTGGAAGCGATGCGGCGCGTCGGCATCGGCGAAGCCTACATCGGCATTATCGCCGACCAAAGCCGGCTGGCGCCCGGCGACGTCAAAATTTTGACGGAACCGTTTTGGAACACGATGACGCACGCGGTTCGAGAAGGCACCCGACTGGGCGTGGATATTGGGGTTTTCAATTCGCCGGGCTGGAGCCAATCGGGCGGCCCGTGGGTGAAACCCGAACAGGCGATGCGCCATTTGGTGCTGCCGGAAATCCAGTTGCACGGGCCGCAACATTTCTCTGGAAAACTGCCGCGCCCAGAAGGCGATTTTCAGGATGTCGCCGTGCTGGCTTTTCCGGCACCGAAAGATGATGCGGACTCGATTGCTTCGGGCGGCGGAAAAATTTCTAAAGCGCCCGACTCGGTGACGATTGAGTTCCCCGAGCCATTTACGGCGCGCAGTCTGACGTTGATTCCAACGAAGCAGATCAACGTCACGGCGGAATTACAGGCTTCGGAAGATGGCCAGTCGTTTCGTTCACTGCGGAAGTTCCCGATTGATCGCCACAATCTACATTTCGAAGTTGGCCCGGTGCCGCTGGCTCCCATAGTGGTGGCATTTCCGGCCACGACGGCGCGAGTGTTTCGTCTAAAGCTTTCCGCGCGCGAAGGCATCGGCGAAGTTCGACTCTCCGGCGCCGCGCGCGTGGATGATGTTTCAGGAAAGTCGCTGACTAAAGTATTCCAAGACCCGCAGCCACCCTTTGATTTCTACACCTGGCCGCAACAAGCCGAACCGGATTCGTTGGAACGCGTGATCGCGTCGGACTCGGTGCGTGACCTCACTGAAAAATTACGGCCGGATGGCTCGCTGGAGTGGGAAGTGCCGCCCGGTGACTGGATTGTGCAACGCATTGGCTTATCCCCGACGGGCACGAAGAATAGTCCTGCACCGCCGGAGGCGACGGGATTTGAAGTGGATAAAATGAACCGCGTCGCCTTGAAGTCGCACTTTGACGCCTACATCGGCCACCTGCTAAATCTTCTGCCCGCAGCCGAACGCAAATCTTGGAAACACGTGGTGGCGGATAGTTACGAGCGCGGGCCGCAAAATTGGACGGACGGATTCGCCGCCGAATTTCAGCAGCGCTACGGCTACGATCCATTGCCATATTTGCCAGTGTTGACCGGACGAATGGTGGGCGGCGCAGAGCCGTCGAATCGGTTTCTGTGGGACTTGCGGCGATTGGTCGCGGATCGGGTAGCGTCGGAATATGTGGGCGGCCTCCGCGATCTGTGTCATGAGCAAGGTATGAAAATGTGGCTGGAAAATTACGGCCATTTCGGCTTCCCGAGCGAGTTCCTCCTTTACGGCGGTAACTGCGATGAGATTGCGGGCGAGTTTTGGGAAAGCGGCACGTTGGGCAGCATTGAACTGCGCGATGCCGCTTCGGCGGCGCACATCTACGGCAAACGCCAGGTTTTTGCTGAAGCGTGGACGGGCGGGCCGATGGATTTGAGCACGCCGTGGAGTTTGAAAAAACGCGGTGATTGGGCGCTGTGTCAGGGTATCAATCAATTTGTGTTCCACGTCTATATTCACCAGCCGTGGGAGGATCGGCAGCCGGGGATTAACGCCTCGTTCGGCACGGAATTTAATCGTCACAACACTTGGTTTGAACTGTCGCAAAGTTGGATTGATTATCTGCGCCGCTGCACCGTGCTCTTGCAGGCGGGAGTGCAGGTGGCAGACGTTGCGTATTTCATCGGCGAAGATGCGCCGAAAATGACGGGTCTGCGTAAGCCCGAATTACCGGCGGGCTACGACTACGATTTTATCAATGCTGATGTTTTGCTGAATCGTGCGCGGGTCGAACACGGTCAACTCGTTTTGCCCGACGGCATGAGTTATCGACTGTTGGTTTTGCCGCCTTCGGAGACGATGCGCCCCGAGACGTTGGCAAAAATTAAAACTTTTGTGGACGACGGATTAACCGTGTTGGGCCCTTTGCCCGCGCGCTCACCGAGTTTGCAAGGTTATCCCGGCTGCGATGCTGTGGTGAAAAAATTAGCCGCCGAATTGCAAGGTCGCGTTCGGGCCGATGGTGATATTCGGTCTGCCCTGCGCGTGCCTCCCGATGTGGCGGGCTTGAATGTGTCAAAAGTTCTTTTCACGCACCGTCGTGATGACGAGACCGAAATCTATTTTCTTTCCAATCAATCTGATTCCCCGGCTCAACTTACGCCCGTCTTTCGTGTCGCTGGCAAAGTGGCTGAGCTGTGGCATCCGGACACTGGCGAGACGGAGCGTTTGGTCAGCGAAACCAGCGGTGAGGTCACACGCGTTTCGTTGCGTTTAGCGACTCGTGGTTCGGTGTTTGTGGTGTTTCGTTCGCCTACCAAAAAATTAGAAGCCGTGGCGAGCTTCACGCGGAACGGTCTTCCTGTGATGCCGATCACGCCCAAGCTGGCAGAAATAAAAATTACCAAAGCCACTTTCGGCGTGCCGGGCGACGCGTCGCGTTCGCGCGAGGTGACCAGCAAATTACAGGGGATGGTCAATGCTGGCGAAGTTGATTTTCCGGTCGGAAAATTCATCGAGGATGGCGATCCGGCGTTCGGTGTGTTGAAAACATTGACGGTAAATTATACAGCCGATGGAAAGCCTTTCACGGTCAGCGCTCACGAGCCGGGTGATATTTACATCGGCACACCGGTTCCAACGGCTGCTCCACTGGCAGAATTACGGAGCGACGCTGAAGGGCATTTAAGTTTGATAGCCTCAGAAGCGGGAAGGTATCAATTAAAAATGGTGGGCGGCAAAACGCAGCGCATAAAAATTTCTGCTGTGCCGCCGACCCGCGAGCTTGCCGGAGCGTGGGAGGTAAGTTTTCCGCCCAAGTGGGGAGCGCCGGAAAAAATCACATTGGATAAGCTAACCTCGTTGAGTGATTCCCCCATTCCGGGCGTGAAATATTTTTCCGGCACAGCGACCTACACCAAGACCTTTGATTGGAAACCGACGGCTAAAACGCGAAAACAGAAATCTGAAATCTTGCTAGATCTCGGCGAGGTGCAAGCGTTGGCACAGGTGAAATTAAATGGTCATGATCTGGGAACTTTGTGGCAGCCGCCTTTTCGCGTGAATATCACCGACGCGCTGCAGTCGGGTAGCAACGCGTTGGAAGTTCGCGTGGCGAATCTCTGGCGCAATCGTATGATTGGCGATGCCGCCTTGCCTGCTGCGGAGCGTTACACCTGGAGTTCGTCGGCGCAGTTTTCGCAGGACACGCCCTTGCCGAAGTCGGGTTTGATTGGCCCGGTGATCATTCAGACCAAACAAGTCGTTCCACAACCTTGAACCCGCTGTGAACGCCAACTCGAATTAGTGTTTGCGCCCAAGCTAATGCCGGGAGAGGAGCATCAGGCTTGGCGTTTATAAAAAATTCGTTAAGCTCGCCGTGCTTGCACCAAACGCTTGTTCATATTGGGAAAATTAGGGTCACTGCCTTCCTGCTGGCGGCATTTCTGCTTGGCTTGGTTGTTCCGGTGCGCGCGGTGGACAAGGTGCTTGAGAAGACCGAAATCGCGACGGTTGCCAACGACCCCTACATCAGTCCAACCAACGGGCTGGGCTCTTGGATCTGGACCAGTAATACCTTCAATGGCCAAACCTGCCAACTGTGGCGGGCTTTTGAAATTCCGGAAGGGAGCACTGTGAGCAAGGCGTGGCTCGTGATGACGGCAGATAATGAGTTCACCCTTTATTTGGATGGCCGCAAGCTGGGGCACGGGGCTGAATGGCACGAGTTGTTCGTTTTTGATTTGTCCAAGATACTATTTCGCGGTCGTCATATTCTGGCGGTCGAAGCGATCAACGGAGCTTCCTTTGCAGGAATGCTGTTTGGCTTAAGGATTGATCTGGCCGATGGCCGAATTATTGAAGTTAAGTCTGACCAACGCTGGCGGATAGTTCCTGAAGGCATCAAACGCTGGGAAAAAACCACCGAAGCCCAGCCTGATTGGCCGAAGGCAACCGTGATCGCTCCGTTAGGTGGTCTGCCTTGGTGGACTCAGCCGCTGAATGTGGACCGCATGCCGTCACTGCTACCGATTAAAGTATATTTTTGGCAGACGGGCTGGTTTCAAATCACGCTGTTAAGTGTGTGCGGCATTGTCATTTTTATCAGCCTGCGCCTCACCGCCCAACTGACGATGCATCGCAAAGAGCGCTGGCTGCTCCAGCAAGAACGCGCTCGGATCGCCCGGGATATTCACGACGACATCGGGGCGCGCATGACTCAATTGGTTTTGCGAGGCGAACTGGCGCAAGGCGAACTCGGTGACGGCTCGAAAACGCAATTGCATTTGGTTCAAATCTGCGAAGAAGCACGCGGTTTGCTCTCCACCATGGACGAAATTCTCTGGGCCGTGAATCCGAAGCGCGACACCCTGCGGGATTTTGCAGCGTTTGTTTGCAACTATGCCCAAGAGTTCTTGAAGCCGACGCCGATCCAATGTCTGTTCGAGTTGGATCCAGAGATGTCCGCCGCCGATTTTAACCTTCCGCTTCGGCGCAGCCTACTCATGGCGATCAAAGAAACGCTCAACAACGCGGTCAAACATTCCGCCGCCACGGAGTTGCGCCTACAAATCCAGTGGCAAGGCGAACAGTTGCTCGTGGTCGTGCAAGACAATGGCCGGGGCTTTGACCCGGCAATCATTAAAGCGGAACGCCACGGGATGACCAGCATGGCTCAGCGTATGGCCGAACTTGGCGGCAGTTGTCTGGTGACGAGCCAGCCAGGTCAGGGTTGTCGTGTCGCCTTTGCCATTCCTTTGAAACAACCGCGCCGGAATCTGTGGTCCTGGAGTTGGAATAATAAACAATTTTCGGGACCAGCCGATGGGACCGGTAACGCTCGGGCCAAAAAAAATTCACAAAATCATGACCCCACCCAGTGCTAAAACGACTAAGTCCACCAAGCGGAAAATCAAAATCGCGTTGGTGGAAGACCAACCGAATGTCCGCGAGAGTTGGATCAAGCTCATTAATTCCTTTCCCGATTTTTCGTGCATTTGCGCCTGCTCAACCGGCG
>CAIWFB010000266.1 GCA_903911825.1 uncultured Verrucomicrobia subdivision 3 bacterium | reverse complement strand
GAAAATGATTTGGACGGAGCATTGGCTGACTTAAACAAAGCGTCTGAAGTAAAACCCGATTGCACCGAAATCTATATTTTTCGCGCCTATGTGAAGCAATGCCAAGGTGATTTAGATGGAGCATTGGTCGATTATAAAAAGGCTAGAGAATTGAATCCAAGTGGCCTTTTGTATGCCATGGGAGGGTTGCTCAATTACAATTTGCACAGGTTTACTGATTCGCTGGTTGATTCCCGCAAAGCTTGTGAATTAAATGTCGATGCTAAAATTCAAGACTATTCCCGTTGTTATATCTGGTTAGTTCGTGCGCGCTTAGGTGAACAACCCGCTGCAACCAAAGAATTACAAGCATACCTAGATAATCGTAAATCTGGAACGGCCTCTGATTGGGCACCAAACATCGCCCGCTTGCTGGTTGGACAATTAACCGAACCCAACTTTTTCATAGCAGCTGAAAATTTGGATCAACAAATTAAAAAGAAGCAATATTGTGAAGCATATTTTTTTGCTGGTTCAAAACGACTCATTGAAGGCGATAAAACCACTGCTACTGATTACTTTAAGAAAAGTATGGCGACGGAATGTAAAGACATTGATGAATACAATAGCGCAGCAGCAGAGTTAAAATTTTTAGAGAAATCAAATTAGGCATGCCCTAGCTCCAAATTTCGCCTAAAGCTTACAGTGTTGGCGGACGTTAGTCCGCTCATTCTAATTTCTGACGCATGAAATTTATTTAGAGCCGACTCACGTCGGCGGCTACCAGTCATCAAGGCGGCGGTTTTATTTTCTGCGCGGTCAGTGTTTCTCCAGCGCCGGTGAATTGCGGATGACAACGCCACTGACATTGTCGGCGAATACGGCGGCGGGCACCCCTTCGGCGACTTGCAGTTTGAAGTTATCAATCTCCAAGCCTTGAAGGTCGTCAAACGCGGCGGCGGGGCGCAGGTCGGGCGTTTTGAAATTCACATGGATGTTCGCCAGTTCTAAATCACGGACATGGCGGGCGTAAACGCCAAAGGCGGGTAAGGTGCCGATTTTTTCCGGGTCGGGATAACCGTTGCCCAGTTCTTTAGGTTTGATGGCGGCGTCGCTGGCAGTGCCACCGCCGTGGCTGGTGAGGCGGATGTTGTCTAAACGCACGCCTTCGATGGGCTGTTCGGGCAAACCCATGATCTGGATGCCGCTCATCTTGCCCACGCCATCCGCGATGACATTTGAGATGAGAATGTTTCGCATACGGCTGTTGGTGGTGACGTCCGGTGCGCGATTACGTTTTCCCGTGGTCAGGTAAATGGCGTAATCCACCAGGTCCACCATCGCGAGATTGTTGATGGTAATATTTTCTAGAATGCCACCGTCCACTTCTTCCAGCGCTAAACCACGGCAACTACGAAAGGTGCAATTCGCCACGGTGCAATTGCGGAAGCCGCCGCTCGCCTCGGTGCCGAATTTGATGCGGCCATAACCGTTCTTGGCCGGTTTCAGGGTGCCATCCAGCAACGTGCCTTCCACGAAACCGGAAACCTGACAATTGACGATGGTGAGATTTTCGGTGAGGCGGGTTTCACCCAAGGCATAGGTGCTCTTGGGACAAATGCCGTCGTCTTTTGGCGAGTTTACGCGACAGTTGCTGACGATGGTATTACGGCAACAATCTAAATCCATGCCGTCGCGGTTAGTGTCAATGGTCACGCCATCAATCGTGAGGTTGTCGCAACCAGTGACGAGGATCGCGAAATGCCCGCCGTGAAAAATTGTGATGTCACGAATAACGACGTTGCGACATAACTTCAGCGCGATAGCCTTGTTTCCAATACGGACGGGCGGATAGTTCGTCGTGTTCGGCACGGGAAAATGTTTGTAGCCGCACATCTCGTCGAGAATTTTAGGGTCACGTTCCAAGCCACCGCCGTTGATCATGCCGTGGCCGCTGATGAAAACATTTGTCAGATTTTCGCCCCAAATCAGGCTGTTGTGAAAATAACAATGTCCGCCGTCTTGAAAAGCGATCCCCGGAAACGGCTCGGTCTCGTCATAGGCTTTCAAAGATTGGGGTGCGCCCAGAATGGTCGCTCCCGCGTCAATCAGCAGATGAATGTTGCTCTGGAGATGAATCGAGCCGCTCAAATAAGTTCCGGCGGGCAGGATTACCGTGCCGCCACCAGCTTTGGCTGCGGCATCAATGGCATGATTGATTGCGGGACTATCAAGATGTTTGCCGTCACCCACAGCTCCGAAATCGCGAACATTGAAACTCGCGCGGGGCTTCTCCGCGGCTGGCAACACGGTGCCAAGGGAAAGCAAAAACACCAAAAGACTCGTGATCAAATTAAAACGTTTTTTCATGGTAAAGTCGGCGATTGAGAAACAATGACGCAACCAACCTGTGGCTGGCTACAAAATAAACTGGTGATACGCGCCGGTGCTTTGGCTCGACAAGCTATACACTATCCGGCAGATTTTCCGCGTCAGGGCCCATGGAACGTGGACTTACGAACCCCGCGAGAGCCGGAAGGCAGCAACGGCAGTTTGCTTTGCGTCTGCCGTGGTCACCCTGGCATTTTTTTGATTTCTAATTTCCCCGTTTTTAATTCAGACTGCCGCTGTGTCGTATCAAGTCATCGCCCGCAAATATCGCCCGCAGCGTTTCGCCGACGTCGTCGGGCAGGAACACGTCACGCAGACACTCGCCAATGCCATTTCGCAGAAGCGCATTGCCCACGCGTATCTTTTTTGCGGCCCGCGCTTCACCGGCAAGACGACCATCGACCGGATTTTTGCCAAAGCACTGAACTGCACCGGCGGGCCGAAGATTGACTTTGATGACTCAGATCCGCGCGTTCAGGAAATCACCGATGGTCGTTCACTCGACGTTTTGGAAATTGACGGCGCGAGCAACAACGGCGTGGAACAAGTGCGCGAATTGCGGGAAACCTGCAAATACGCACCGGCGAATTCGCCTTTCAAAATCTACATCATTGACGAAGTTCACATGCTCTCCACGGCGGCGTTCAATGCGCTGTTGAAAACCTTGGAAGAACCGCCCGCGCATGTGAAATTCATGTTCGCGACGACCGACCCGGAAAAAGTTCTGGCGACTATTCTCTCCCGTTGCCAGCGCTTCGACTTGCGCCGAATTCCCACCAAGCTCATCACGCAACACCTCGCAGAAATCGCGGGTAAAGAAAGCGTAACGATTGACGCCGCTGCTCTGCACGCCATCGCCCGCGGTGCCGATGGCGGTATGCGCGATGCCGAATCCACCCTCGACCAGCTCATCAGTTTTTGCGGCAATAAAATTGAAGAGCCGGATGTCCTCTCCATGTTCGGCCTCGCGGCGCAGAACCAGATTCTCAAACTAAGCCACGCCGTGCTCGCTGGCGAAATCTCCGCCGCCCTCACGCAACTTGACGAACTCGCGCGCGGCGGTAAAGACTTGGGCCGTTTGCTCGGCGACTTGCTGAATCACTTTCGCAACCTGCTTATTTACCAAGTTTCTAAAGGTGATTTGAACCTATTGGAAACGTCGGAAGCGGAAGTTGCCGCGCTCAAGGAGCAATCCGCTCTCGCCACGACCGATGCGTTCACGCGTATTCTCGAAGTGCTGGCCGACGCCGAACTGCGCCTGCGCGATGCCGCATCCAAAAAGATCCTTCTCGAAGTAACGATGCTCCGCGCCATCGAAGCCCGCAATTCGCTGTCGCTCGACGCGGTGCTGAAACAGCTCAATCAGTTGCGCGGGCAATCCAGTAACACCAGCACAGCACCTGCTGCCGTCGCCGCTCCGGCTAGAATAATACCGTCCCCTGCTCCGTCGCCAGTGATCGCGCCTGCCGCCGTTATTGCACCAGTTCCCAAAACGCCCGCGCCAGTTACTCACGCTGCGCCAATGCCCACTGCGCCCGGCGACCTCGTGGGCATGTGGGCAAATCTGATTGAAGCCGTTGGCCGCGTCAGTTCTTTCACCCGCAGTTATCTACTGAACGCTCACGTCGTGTCGTTCGAAAAAAATGTTTTGGTCATTGGTTTTGACCCGGCATTTTCCGACCACCTTGGCCTAGTGGATAATTCCAAAAATCATACACTGCTCGCTACCAAACTTTCCGAACTTGGCCACCCCAACTCGATGATTAAATTCGTCAAAGCTGAGGCTCCTGCGACTTGGGAGCGCAAGCCTGCCGCGCCAACGGCTATTCCAATTCCAGCCCCCACAACCTCGAACAAACCGATTGAAGCGATACCCGTCGCGTCGGCTACTCCTGCGGAAAAACGGGTTGCTCCCGTGGTATTTAACAAAGAAGAATTCAAGAACGACCCGCTTATTAAAAAAGCCCTGGAAATTTTCAAAGGCACCATCGTCGAAGTCCGCGCCTGATTTGACTCTCAACCATCAACTCCCCAACTCCCAACTAAAATCATGTCCCTCGGCAAACTCATGAAACAGGCTGCAAAAATGCAGCAGCAAATGGAACAGATTCAAGCCAGCCTCGCTACCCGCACCGTGGAAGCGACCAGCGGCGGCGGCGCGGTGAAAGTCGTCGCGAAATGCGACGGCACCATTGCTTCCATCAAGATTGATCCTCAAGCGCTCAATCCAGCCGACGCTCAAGTCGTGGAAGACATGCTGCTGATCGCCACCAATCAGGCGCTCAATCAGGCCAAAGAAATTTCCAATACTGAAATGGGCAAAGCCACTGCTGGATTCAATCTGCCAGGAATGTGAAAAGAAATTTAAAATTTAAAACGCAAGTTTTCATAACTACGTTTCGGAATTTTTAATTTTACATTGTCATGCTTCCCGAACCCATCGTCGCTCTCACCGCCGCCTTGAGCAAGCTGCCCGGCATCGGGCCGCGCTCGGCGGAACGCGTCGCCTTGCACATCGTGCAAGTTGATTCCGCCACGGTGAAGCATCTCGCCGAAACGATTCTCACCGCGCGGGAACGCATTCGCTTCTGCGAAATTTGCGGCGCGCTTACCGAGATATCCCCTTGTGGCATTTGCACCGATGCGCGCCGGGATGCTTCTCTCGTCTGCGTCGTAGAACGCGCGGTGGACATTTTAAGCGTGGAAAAATCCGGAAATTTTCGCGGCAAATTTCATGTGCTCGGGGGCAAGATTTCGCCGCTCGATGGCGTGGAGCCGGATGATTTACGCATTAGTGATTTGGAGCAGCGTCTGACCACGGAGCCGATTTCTGAAATCATCATAGCGCTCGGCACCGATGTAGAAGGCGATGCCACCAGCAATTACTTGGCAAAGCGGCTGGCGCGCAGCCGACTAAAAATTTCCCGCATCGCTTACGGTTTGCCCGCTGGCAGTGGCTTAGAATTCGCCGATGAACTCACGCTAAATCGCGCACTCGAAGGCCGTCGAGAAATGAGCTGACCCTGCTTTACCGCAAAGCGAGGCTATATTAGTTGGTGATGCCCCTTGGCAAGATGGAGGAAGCGCGTAAAACTGTCGGGAATCAATCCCATGAAACCTAAATTTTCCATCGGCCTCGTAATTGTTTTCAGCGTTAGCCTGATTGGCGATTCGATTTTCGCCAAAACTGCTGTGAAAGATGTGTTCACGCCTGCCGCGCCAGAGTCCGTGCGGATCAGCGGGCGGCTCGGTGAAAAAATCAACCTGTGCATTACCAACCGACTGCTGGCGCAGAACATTGAGTCAGTGGTCGCACCCTATCGGGCCAAAACCGAGATCGGCGACGCCGATTGGCGCTGTGAATATTGGGGCAAATGGTTCACGTCCCTAACGCTGGCCGATGCTTATCACTCCACGCCAGCCACCCGGGAAAAATGTGATACGGCAACTAAGGAACTAATCTCCACTGCGGCACCAGACGGTTATCTTGGCACGCGCGTGCCGGTCCATCGTATGGAAGGGTGGGACGTTTGGGGCTGTAAATATGCGCTGCTCGGGTTAATCGCCGACTACGACCGAACACACGACGCGACCGTGCTAAAGGCCGCGCGGCGGCACACAGACGTATTGATCACCGAACTTGGACCCGGCCAGACGAGCGTTGCTGACGTTGGCATGTGGAACGGCCTGCCGACCTCGTCGGTGCTGGAACCGGTAGTGTTGCTTTACGAGCGCACCGGCGAGAAAAAATATTTGGATTTTGCCGAGCATATTGTCGCCTGCTGGAGCGCGCCCTCAAAAAAATTGCCAGCCGGAATGCGGCTGGTCGAAGATGCGCTCGCCGGAAAAAATCCCGACCAGATGTGCGCTCCGAAAGCCTACGAAATGATGTCGTGCTTCGAAGGTTTGTGTGAACTCTATCGCGCCACGGGTAAACGTGATTATCTTGAAGCCTCGGTGAAACTCGCCAACGGAATCATGCGCGAAGAGTCCACTTTGGTCGGCTGCGGCACGCGCGGTGAAGTTTGGTTCAGCGGCGCGAAGCAACAAACCGGCGTCGTGGACAAACCGATGGAAACCTGCGTGACGGTGACATGGATGAAATTTTGCGACCAGCTCCTGCGCCTGACCGGCGACGTGCGCTACGCCGACGAACTGGAAAAAAATCTCTATAACGGTCTGCTCGGCGCGATGATGCCCGACGGAAAATGGTGGGCTTATTTCGATGGCTTGATGGGCGTGCGCGTGCCGAGCTATGTGCAACATGCGGATGTCGCGCTCAGTTGCTGCGTGGTCAATGGTCCGCGCGGACTGATGCTGACGCCGTTCTGGGCGTTTATGCAAAGCGCTGACGGTCCGGTTGTGAATCTTTACGCGCCCGGCAGCGCGCAGGTCGGCGACGTGAAATTGGAACTCACCGGCGACTATCCCGTGAGCGACAAAGTCGAAATCAAAGTGACGCCGAAAAAAACGGAGGAGTTCACGCTGTCATTGCGCATTCCCGCGTGGAGCGAGTGGGCGCAGTTGAAGGTGAATGGCAAAACATTGTCGGTCACGCCCGGCTACACGAAGATTCGCCGGACATGGCGCAAAGGGGACAAAGTCAGTATCACTTTCGATCTGCGCGCTAAGACAGTTGAATTGAATGGCCAAGTTGCGCTCCAACGTGGACCGCTGGTGTTGTCGCTGGACAACCGACTCACGCCTGCCGTCACACGCCAAATCACGCTCGACCGGAAGCCTGAATTAAAACCAAATCCGGCCGCTGCAAAAAAAATCGGCGCATGGATGGCGTTTGATGTGAACGGACTGACCTTCTGCGATTACGCCTCAGCCGGCAATGCTTTCAGCGAAAAAAATATTTTCCGCACCTGGCTGCCGCAGCCGCTGGATTTGGGGAAGGTTTATGAGACCGGTCAGACGTGGCGGACACTTTCGCACTCGTCGACGTGGACGAATCCTCCCAAGCCCCGACCACACGTCACGGACCCGAAACACGATCTCGCGTTGGCTGCGAATGGTGCCACCGCTACATCGGACAGTGAGTTTGCCAATGAGCTTGGCTGCACGAGTGAGGTAATTGATGGCATTCTGGCCACGCCCGAAGATTTTTCAAACCGTTGGCATTCGTCGCTCGATCAGCCGCATCCGCATTGGGTCGAAGTTCATTTGGCCAAGCCGGCGAAAATTTCCACGGTGGTGATTCACTTCGCAGACCCGGCCGGTTATCCGGTCAGCTTTGCGGGCACGGTGCGAATCAATGGTCAGGAACGTCAGGTATTCAACGTGACCAATAATAAAGAGTTGCAAGTGTTCCGGGCGAAAATCAAGCCGGTGCTGACCGATTCTTTTCGGCTGACGATTCACGCTTCCGCTAACCCTGCCTATGCGAATGCCGCGCAAGTCAGCGAAATTGAGCTATATCCGTAGAAAACAAATAACCCATCATAGTCATTATTGATCAATGGCTAATATGGTTTTACCACTACTAGGTTGGTTTTTTCTGAATTTCATGTTTCCTTCTGGGCGATGCATTTACAACCCGCAATCATTTTTGATCTCGGCAAAGTCCTTGTGGATTTTGATTACTCCATCGCGGCGCAAAAAATTGCTGCCCGTAGCACCAAACCGCCAGAGGATCTGCACGCGTTTCTCGGCAGCTCGACCTGGTTAGTGGATTACGAATCAGGCAGACTCACGCGTGAAACATTTTACGAAGCCATCCGCGACGCCATTAGTTTTCGCGGCGATCTGGCAGAATTTGGAAGCTACTTTGCGGATATTTTTTCCGAGCTACCCGGCACCATTGCGTTGCACGCCGAACTCCGAGCGAGGGGATTTAAAACCTATATTTTTTCCAACACGAACGATCTGGCCATCGAACACGTAGTCCGCAACTTCCCATTCTTCGCCAGCTTTGACGGCTACATTTATTCCTATGAAGTCGGGGCGATGAAGCCGGAGAAAAAAATTTACGAAGCAATGGAAGCCATGGCTGGCAAACGCGGAGTAGATATGATTTACCTCGATGATCGCGCGGAAAATATAGCCGCCGGTGCCGCGCGCGATTGGCGAGCCATCTTGCATGAGTCTCCGGAAAAATCCCGACAGGCGTTGAAACAGTTTGGCCTGCTCTAATTTAACAGCGAGCCATCGTCTCATCTGGCGGTAAGTCGACTAGCAGTTGAAGCACGGTTTTCGTCTGACCAGGTAAAATTAATTCCGGTGCAAACTCGCTCAAAGGCTGTAAGACAAATCGCCGTAGATGGGCACGCGGATGCGGTAAAATCAATTCAGGCAGCTGGCGGACTTCCTTCCCGAACGCAATCAAATCCAAATCCAACGGACGCGCTTCATTGAGAACTTTCTTGGGCGTGCGGCCAAAAACTTTTTCCAAGTCTTGCAACTTTTGCAATAGCGACTCCGGAGTTTCACCTTTTTGCGGAATAAAACCTACCACGGCATTCAAGAATTTCGGGGAATCCGGCGGGCAATCCACCGGTGTGGTTTGCCATACAGATGACTGTTTGACAGAAAAGTCAGTGCAGAATTTTACGTGCGCGATTGCCGCCTGAATGATTTCGCGCGACTTGCCGAGATTGGAACCAAGCGCGATGATAACGAGCTTGGAATTTTCTGAATTCATTTCAACCCCAGCACGTCCTGCATATCGTAGAGGCCGGGCTTTTGCTGGACGAGCCATTGCGCAGCGCGGAGAGCACCGTTCGCAAATGTGTCGCGACTTGACGCTTTATGCGTGAGTTCTACCCGTTCGCCGGTGTTGGCGTAGATGACCGTATGATCACCCACGACATCGCCGCCGCGAATAGCGTGGATGCCAATTTCGTTTTGGGTGCGCGCACCGACGATGCCTTGGCGCCCGTGGCGAAGCGCTTCGGCCAACTGCACCTTGCGCACGTCGCCAAGAATTTCCAACAGCGTTGTCGCTGTGCCGCTGGGAGCATCTTTTTTCAAGCGATGGTGCATCTCGACGACTTCCAGATCAAAATCAGGGCCCAGAATTTCCGCCGCCTTGCGCGTAAGCCAGAACAACGTGTTCACTCCGGTGGAATAATTCGTAGCCAACACCATCGGCGTCTGGCCTGAGTGACTCGTGATGCCTAATTTTTCAGCCTCAGAAAAGCCAGTCGTGCCAATAACGATGGCTTTTTTGTTTTTGGCACAGAGCTCAGCGATACCTGCGGTGGCGGTATGAGAACTAAAATCAATCACCACATCGCACCGACCGATGACCGCACCTAAATCATCATTGCGACCAATAGCGGCAACTACTTCCAGTTCGCGGAAGTTCTTTGCACAAGTCAACAAAGCCTGCCCCATGCGGCCTTTGGCTCCGGTGATGATGACGCGGGGCATAGCTTAATCCAAAACGTCGCAGCGTTTGAGCGTGGTGCGAAGGATGTCCCAGTTTTTGGGATTCATCGGCACGAGCGGGAGACGATATTGCTCTTCAATGATTTTCATCATGGCCAACGCAGCTTTAACCGGCGTCGGATTAGTTTCGATGAATAAATCTTTGAATAGCGGATAGTAACGGGCGTGCAATGCCGCCGCTTTCTTGGCGTCGCCACGAGCGAAAGCATTCACCATCTGCGAAACTTCTTTGGGAATCACATTGGACGCCACGCTGATGACGCCATTTGCGCCGACTGACATGAACGGCACCGTCAGCGAATCATCGCCGGAAAGAATTTCAAATTTAGATCCGAGCGCCGCGCGTAACTGGGAAACGCGATCGCACGTGCCGCCAGCTTCCTTGATGCCGACAATATTTTTACAATCGGTCGCCAAGCGTTTCACCGTGTCCACGGCGATCTCGATACCGCAACGACCCGGAATACTATAGAGCACGATGGGCAATTTGGTTTCGCGCGCGATGGCTTTGAAATGTTGATACAACCCTTCCTGCGTGGGCTTGTTGTAATATGGCGCTACTTGCAACGAACCGTCCGCGCCCGCCTTTTCGGCTTCCTTGGTCAGAAAAATTGCTTCGCTTGTAGAGTTGCCGCCGGTGCCGGCGAGCACTTTGATTTTGCCCGCCGCAAATTTCACGGAGAGCGCGATGATCTTGATGTGCTCTTCGTAGTTCACCGTCGGCGATTCTCCCGTGGTGCCGACGGGCACGATGCCGTCCACGCCGCCCTTGATTTGAAATTTGATGAGCCGTTCGAGCGCCGCCTCGTCCAATTCGCCGTTGCGAAACGGCGTCACAATCGCAGTATAAGTCCCAGTGAACATGATTTTATTTAAGTAGTTAAAATAGCCGAAAAGCCTAGTTTGGCGAGTCTGATTTTGGCGGTTTCAAAGAACACTTGCCAACGTCGCCGCCCTTTTCCATTGTGCCGCCATGCAATCGCACGAACTGCTCCGCGACATCTTTGAGAACACCAGCCCCAAGCAAGTCGCCACGGACCTTGGCCTGTCTGCCTCCATGATTTATAAATGGGCTGAACCCGCCGACACCGCTATCGGCAGCGGCACGCCCAATCCGCTAGATCGCATGGAAGCGCTCATCCGCAGCACGAGCGACCGACGTTTGGCGCAATGGATTTGTGAACGCGCCGGTGGCTTCTTTATACTAAATCCGAAGAACGCGCCCCATCCGTATCATCTGGTGCCCGCTACGAATGAAATTTTACAGGAATTTGCCGACCTCCTTGCCGTCATCGCCACCGCCGCTGCCGACAATCACATCAATGCCACTGAGGCGAAACAGATTCGCGCGCGCTGGGAGGAATTGAAATCAGTGACGGAAGGTTTTGTCGCCTGCTGCGAGAACGGAAACTTTGGCGCGCTGAATAAAGATTCGGCAAAAAAATCGCGATAGAAACGCCAGTAATATATGGACGAAGAGCCGCAGCACAATAATCCAGTCAGTGCCTTGCTCACTTCGATTCAAGAGGCAGCGCTAGATTCAAAACTTGATCCAGATCCAAATGAGCCAAGAGACGTCTGGTGGCTACGCTGGGCGAAATTTGCGGCCATCATTCTGGTTCCGGCCATGGTAATAGGAGCGGGCTTCTGGTGCGAATTTTATGCGGAGATTTACCGTGAACAATCCTTCAACTTGGATTATCAGACTTCCGCTGATGCTTATTTTGCGGCTGCCAAATTCCGCTTTTTGCTGGGAGCGGCAATCGGCGCGACGTTGGGATTGATCTACGTTTGTCGCTGCATCGTGCGGAAAGTTGATCCTTGATGAAGGCTCCTTTCTAAAAGAAAAAACCCTCACCCATTTACGAGTGAGGGTTTTATTATCGTTAGATTTAATCGTGCGATTTCTTTTTGGAAATCGTGTGCGTGGCGTGACCGTAGAACGCTTCTGCAGCTTCCATCAAGGTTTCCGAGAGGGTCGGATGCGGATGGATCGTCAGCGCGATATCCTTGGCCGTAGCGCCCATTTCAATGGCGAGAGTGGCTTCGGCAATCAATTCGCCAGCGCCAGCGCCACAGATGCCCACGCCTAAAACGCGTTCGGTTTCAGGATCAATGATCATCTTGGTCACGCCGTCAGTGCGGTCGAACGACAACGCACGACCAGAGGCTGACCACGGGAATTTGACGACTTCGTAAGCGATGCCCTTTTCCTTGGCTTCGGTCTCGGTGAGGCCGCACCAAGCGAGTTCGGGATCGGTGAAGACCACGGCTGGAATGATGCTTTCGAACTTCACTTCTTCGCCGTGTAAATTTTCCACCGCGTTGCGGGCTTCCTTGTGCGCTTTGTGGGCGAGAAGGATGCCGCCTGCGATATCGCCGATGGCGTAGATGCTCGGATCATCCGTCAATTGCTGATCGTTGATCTTCACGAAACCTTTTTCGTCCACGACCACCTTGGTGTTTTCGAGACCGAGGTCCGCGCTGTTCGGCGTGCGCCCAACGGCAACGAGCACGCGGTCGTAAAGTTCGGTTAGTTTCTCGCCGTTGAATTCGGACTCGACTTTGATCTGCTTGCCCGCGCTGGACATTTTGCCGACGCGCGCTTTGAGGCGGATTTCTTTGAAGGACTTCTTCGCGTTCGCGATGACAGGACGAGCGAGGTCAGCGTCGGCGCCAGCGAGAATCGCATCCATCGCTTCGACCATCGTGATTTTGCTGCCGAGAGCGGCATAAACAAAACCTAGTTCCATACCGATATAACCACCACCCACAATGAGCAGGCTTTCAGGAACGTCTTCGATGTTCAACGCTTCCGTGGAAGTCATCACGCGCGGGTTACCAAGGTCAAACGCCTTGGGCAATGCCGGAGCGGAACCGACTGCTAGAATAGCTTTATCGAATTCTACAAATTGTTGCCCCGCTTCCGTCTCCACACGGAGCTTATTAGAACCCTCGAAATGGGCGCGGCCAGTGATGACCGTCACGCCGCGCATTTTGGCCAAAGTCGCCACACCACCAGCGAGTTTTTCAATGACAGAATCTTTCCACGTCCGTAGTTTGGACAAATCCAAAGTCGGCTCGGCAAAGGTGATGCCGCGATGAGCGGATTCACGAGCATTCACGATCTGATGCGTCGCGTAGAGCAGCGCCTTGGACGGAATACAACCACGGTTCAGGCAGACGCCACCGAGACGTTTTTCGCGTTCGATGAGGATGACTTTCTTGCCTAGATCCGCTGCGTAAAACGCCGCTGCGTAACCACCAGGGCCGGCACCGACAACAACAATTTCTGTCTTAAGAGAATCCATAACGATTAAATTTTCACCAACGCTTCGTCGAAGTTTTCAAACGCTTTCACCAAATCCACCGTGAACCGCGCGGCGCTGCCGCCGTCGATCACGCGATGGTCGTAGCTCAACGCAACTGGCGTGAGCAAGCGAGCGACGATCTGACCGTCGCGCACCACTGGTTTCATTGCGCCACGACCGAGGCCGAGGATGGCGACTTCCGGCAGATTGACGACCGGCGTGAAGTGTGCGCCACCAATGGCACCCTGATTGGAAATGGTGAAGGTGCCGCCCTTCATTTCATCGGCAGAAATCTTTCGGTCGCGGGCTTTCGCGGCGAGCGTTTCCAATTCCTTGGCCAAATCCACCATGGATTTTTTATCCACGTCGCGGAGAACGGGAACCATCAAGCCCGCGTCCGTATCCACCGCGATACCGAGGTGAATGTATTCCTTGAGGATGATTTCGTTGGCAACTTCATCGAGGCTGGAATTGAAGATCGGATGCGCCTTCAACGTCGCAGCCACAGCCTTGAGCACAAACGGTGTGAGCGTGAGCTTGACGCCCTTCGCTTCGTAAGCCGCGCCATATTTTTTGCGGAGTTCGCCGAGCTTGGTGAAATCAATATCATCGAACTGCGTCACGCGTGCAACGGTGTTTGAACTTTCGCTCATGCGGCGAGCAATGACTTTGCGCAATTGCGTGACCGGCTTCTTGAGAATCGGTCCCCATTGCGCGAAATCAATCTGCACGGGTGCGGGTTTGGCGGGAGCAGCTTCGGTAACCGCAACTGCGGCAGGACGGGAGGCGGCTTTGATGAGGCGTTGGATGTAATTCTTAACGTCCGCCAAAATGATTCGTCCGCCCTCTTCACTGCCGCGAACTTTGCGTAGATCAATGCCGAAATCACGAGCAGCTCGCCGAATGGACGGAGACGCCGCCGGATTTTCGCTGAAAATTTCATCTGTGTCTTCCACTGGCGCACCATCGTCCTCGGTTTCCACCACCGCCACCGGTTTGGGTGTGGTTTTCTTGGTGGCAGGTTTCGCGACGGCGGGAGCAGCAGCTACCGGAGCAGCAGCGGCAGGTGCACTAGCACCACCAGCAATGGTGATAATCTTCTGGCCCACGCTGATGCGGTCGCCCGCTTTCACGAAGACTTTTTCCACGACACCCGCGCCCGTGGACGGGATCGAGGCGACGGCTTTTTCGTTTTCCAGTTCCAGCACGGTCTGGCCGAGCGCGATCGTATCGCCCTCTTTCACGAATATGCTGACCACGACGCCGTTGTCAGCGCCTTCACCCAGTTTGGGAAGTTTTACGTCCATAAATTTGAATTGATAGCTTGCCGAAATTTTAAGTGGTTTTCCAGTAATATATTTTTACCAAATGGGTTGATCAGTGTGAAAAATTGACTCAAGGCCATTGAATGGACTGCCACTCGCGCAACATCGTTTCTACCTGCACGACTGAGCCGACCGGAACTAACATCCGATAAGTATAATTACCCGGCCGAATTCCCTCAGAATTTCTCACCCGCGCGACACAATTCCATTTCACCACTTGCGCCTCGGAAAATTTCCACCGTCCATAACTGGCAGGGTTCAGTTGATGTTGCGGCGGCGCAAAAATGCCCATGGCATATTTTCCATCCGGCGTCGCCAAAACGACGGGATTCTTGATTTCACCTGGTCCTGCGCTCAACGGCTCCAATTTTCCGGTCTGCGAGTTGAATTGGTAGAACGTGCTAAATTCCGCTGCCAAGTAGCCGGTGAGCGTTTCGAACTGGGCGAAAACGTGGTGTGCATTAGCCGGAACCGAAAAAGTTACCCGATAATCCAGCGCCTGCGGCCAACGATCGAACCCGATTGTGACGTCTTTCGTCAGAATATAATTCGAAAGCGTGTTGGTGTTGCGCGCCAATTGGCCCGCCGAACGTTCGCCCGGTGCAAGCCAGAACGCCATCTGGGTTTTGGTCTGGAGCTGCTTGCCGCGTGCTGAAATCTCCAGCAATCGGCTCGTTGAATTCGTCCCGCTATGATCGCGGCGTGAACCGGCTTCGGTGGGATTAAACGTTTCGGCGTTGGCCGTTTTCGTGTTATCGAACGAACACGCGGATTGCAACTGCCGCCCGTGATCCGTGGAATTGATGAATTCCTTACCATCCCACTTCAGTGAATCAATCGCTCCTGCCAACCGGCTGGTCGTCGTGAGGATTAGATCCGAATCACCTGCCCGTGCGCGAATTTGCGCGTTGCCATCGGGCGGCACCGCCCAACCGAGCGGTGCCGCCATCAGGAAAACCAAGCCCCATGATCGCTGGCTTACCACTTCAATTCCTGCAAACGGCGCGCTACTTCCTCGGCGTTCGCGCGGCTGTTGAAAGCGCTGATACGAAAGAAACCTTCGCCCTTGGAACCGAAGCCAGAGCCGGGCGTGATGACCACGTTGGCGTCGGCTAGAATATTATCAAACGCCTGCCAGCTCGTGACGCCTTTCGGAGTGCGCACCCAGATGTAAGGCGCATTCACACCGCCGAACACTTTCAAGCCCGCCTTCTTTGCACCCTTGCGAAGAATTTCCGCGTTGCCGAGATAATGTTTAATAAGTGCGGCTACCTGCTCTTTGCCTTCGGGCGAATACAGCGCTTCCGCCGCACGTTGCACGACGTAGCTCACGCCGTTGAATTTCGTCGTCATGCGCCGATTCCAGAGCGGATGCAGCGGTTGCCATTCGCCCGTCCTCGTGGCGAGCTTCAGGGTCTTGGGCACGACCGTGAACGCGCAGCGCGTGCCCGTAAAACCGCCGTTCTTCGAGAAACTGCGGAACTCAATCGCGCACTCGCGAGCTCCGGGAATTTCATAAATGGAATGCGGCACACCCGGTTCCGTGATGTAAGCCTCGTAGGCCGCATCGAACAAAATGACCGCCTTATGTTCAAGTGCGTATTTCACCCACGCTTCGAGTTGTTCGCGGGTGGCGGCAGCTCCAGTGGGATTGTTTGGCGAGCAGAGATATACCACATCCACATGTTTCTTCGGCGGCTCGGGAATGAAACCATTACTCGGTTTGCACGGCAGATAAACCAGCTTGGCGTAAGCACCCGCTTCGTTCGCTTCGCCCGTGTGGCCAACCATCACGTTGGTGTCCACATACACAGGATAAACCGGATCGCTGATGGCAATTTTGTTTTTGCTGCTGAGAATATCGAGAATCGCGCCGCAATCGCACTTGGAACCGTCGCTGACGAAAATCTCATCATCCGCTACTTCAATCCCCTTGCTGCGAAAATCATTTTCCGCGATCGCATGGCGCAACCAGTCGTAGCCCTGCTCCGGGCCGTAACCTTTGAACGTCTCGCGCGTGGCCATATCATCCACAGCCTTGTGCATCGCGACGACCACGGCGGCAGGCAACGGTTCCGTCACATCGCCAATCCCGCAGCGGATCAAGCGTTTGGCGGCTTCCGGATTGGCGTCGCAGAAAGCCTTAACGCGGCGACCGATTTCGGGAAAAAGATAACCCGCTTTGAGTTTGAGATAATTGTCGTTGAGAAATGCCATAAATTTGAAGCGCGCAGATTAGACAAGCAACGCTCGCTAATCAAGAAACGCTTCAAACCAAACCGGAGAGGCGATCAACTCAAGTCGTTCGCCACGTCAGTTTTTTTATCTGCGCGTGTTCGGGATGCTTCTGGTCAAGCGCGCGCAATTCAAATTCCGCCCCGTCGCGCGCCAGCGTGCAACGCACCCAGCCGCTGGGTTTGCCATCTTTGAAGACGTAGCCGGTGGGCGGCAGATTGATGAGTTGGACGCCGCTCGAATGTTCTTCCGCATGCCAGTCGTGCGTGTGGCCAAAGATGAAGGCTTTGATGTGGCGATGTTTCACGAACAATTCGGCGAGCGCGGACGAATCGTCGAGGCCGGACGTGAAGGTTGCGGATTTGAGGTTGTGATGCCCGACGATGATAGCGGGTTTTTCCGAACGGGCGCCAAGGTCCCAATCAAGCCAAGTCAGTTGCGAGGGTCCGAGCTGGCCGTTGCCCACATCCGTGCCCGCGAGTGAATCAAGCAAAAACCAGTTCGCCCGATCACTTTCAATAGTGGCTATCTGTTTTTGCGGAACCGATTTAGTGTCGGCGGCATCTTGCGGCAACGCTTTCCAAAAGTGTTCGCGCTGATCGTGGTTACCCAGGTTCAAATGCACCGGCGCGAGCGCGCGCACGGGTTCCAATATTTTGCTAAACGTGGCGTAGTCGTCCGGCAATCCGGCTTTCATGGCGAGGTCACCATTGACGATGACGGCCGCAGGTTTCACTCGCCACATGGTAAGTTCGCGGACGCAGGCGGCGAGATTATCAGCCATGTTCACGCCGCGTTGAACGGTGGCAGTATCGGCAGCGATATGGGTGTCCGAGAAAAAAGCAAACGTATGCTTGTCGCGTGACTTACCAAACAGTCCGGCGTAACTCGACGGGGCCAATGCGGTGGCGGCGCCAGCGAGCGCGGCGCGTTTGAGAAATTCGCGACGGGAAAGTTGCGGCAGCGTGATAGGCATAAAATTACAAAGCTGATTTTACAGCAGAATTCCCGCAATCGCCGCATTCAGTAACGTGGCGACAAAACCGACAAAAAGAGCGCGCAAGCCGAGCCGAGCTAAATCATGACGGCGTTCAGGAGCAATCGCACCAATGCCGCCGAGTTGAATGCCGACGGAAGAAAAATTGGCGAACCCGGTCAACGCAAACGCGGCGAGCAAATAGGAACGTTCACTCATGTAATCTGGCGCGGCTTTCCAACCTTTCATCACGAGGTAAGCGTAGTGTTCGTTGATGGACAGTTTCGCGCCCAACAAACTACCGACTTTGCCAATGTCCGCCGGTTCCACGCCCATCAGAAATGCCGCTGGGGAAAACATCCAGCCGAAGATTTTCGCGAGCGAAAGTCCCGGCGACACCAGACCGATGAGCGCATCAAACATCGCCACGAACGCGATGAATACGATCAACATGGCGGCGACATTCAATGCGAGTTTCAACCCATCTGTCGTGCCAGCAGTGATGGCATCAATGCCGTTCACGTAGGGCGACTTCAATTGTTCCGTCTGCACCGTGCCGGCCGTTTCTGGTTTTCCAATTTCAGGCATGAATAATTTCGACAGATAAAGACTGCAAGGACACGCCATGATGCACGTCGTGAGCACCGCCACCGGATCGGCGCCATAGTTGATATAGACCACCATCATGCCGCCGGAGATGTGCGCGAAACCACTGGTCATCAACGCAAATAATTCCGAGTTCGTCATGCGCGGGACGTAAGGTTTCACGATCAACGGCGCTTCGGTTTGTCCCATGAAAACATTGGCTGAAACCGAAAGCGTTTCCGCGCCGCTGGTGCCCATCAAGCGCACCATCACCTTGGCCATCAACCGCACGATGCGTTGCAAAACGCCGTAGTGATACAGCATCGTGAAAAAAGCGGAGACGAACAGAATCGGCGGCAACGCTTTGAACGCGAACATGAATAGGAATTCCTTGCCGGGATTCAGTGCGATGTCGCCGGGCTTGGCGAGATTGCCAAAAACAAATTCCGCGCCGCGATCGGAGAAATTAATGAAGCTGACGACTAAAACTTTGGCACCCTCAAACCCCTGCTTGACCGCCGGAACTTTCAACACCAGCAGTGCAAGAATGATTTGTAGCACGATTCCCCAGCCGATGGTGCGCCAGTTCACCGCCCGCAGATTGGTGGAACACATTGCCACCACGCCAAAAAAACAAAACACGCCAGCGAAAGCCTGACCGCGCGGCCCTATTGCACCTTGCGCCAGATACGCCGCGCAGCCTAAAAGCAAAACGCCCGCCCCGATGCCCAGCCGCCAAGAGAGTGGAGTTTGGTTAGCGGCTTGGGTTGACATAAATTATTTACGTTGTTTCCGTGGGTTGGGTTGGGGCTGTTCGCTCACTTCCTTGTAAATGTGCGGGTGCAGCACGCCGACGAACGGAAGATTGCGATAACGCTCCGCAAAATCAAGCCCGTAGCCGATGACAAACAGATCGGGAATTTCAAAACCAACGTAGTCCGCCTTAATTTTCTCCACCCGTCGCGCGGCTTTGTTGAGCAGCACGCACGTCTTGATGCGACGCGGTTTAAGCGCCTGCAATTTGGGGATCACGCGGCTCAAGGTTTTGCCGGTGTCGAGAATGTCGTCCACCAACAGCACATCGCGGCCCTTAACATCAATGCGCAGTTCTTTGGTGAAGACCAACTCACCGGATTCCGTGCCTGCGCCGTAGCTGGACACGCCCATGAAATCGAGGCGCAGCGGCGAATTAAGGTGGCGAATTAAATCCGCCAAAAACATGACCGTGCCGCTCAGGAGCGAAACCACGACCATTTCGCGTCCGGCAAAATCCTTTTCAATCTGCCGCGCCAGAATCTTGATGCGCTTGGCAAGCTGCTCATCGGTGATGAGCACGCTTTGAACATCTTTACGCCAGCGGGGGGGAACAGCGACTTTGGATTTTATTTTTGCAGTCACAAGTTAGATATGTTTGGAATCGTTCTCGTCTTTTTTTACATAACCGCTGTCCTGACGCTGGAAGTTCACGGCGTTCTTTTTGACGTAGGCGGCGAAAACATCGTCCGCGCTCATGCCGAGCACTTGCGCCATGCTGATGAG
>CAIWFB010000265.1 GCA_903911825.1 uncultured Verrucomicrobia subdivision 3 bacterium | reverse complement strand
CGGACGGCAGACGAAGCGCGGGCGTGGGTGCAGCAGCAACTGGCTCAATGAGTGGGGTTCGGCGACAGGCCGACTAGCTAGGCGCTGGGAGTCTTATGAACTAAATTTTGTTTAAAATTTCTCCACCCATAAAAACATGCTACATCCAAAACTAAAAACACAATAACCCAGACACCGGCCCCAACCAACTGCTGGTGAGTTATATGCTCAATATTCAAGTTCAACTCTGTCTGCATTGCTGCTTTAGTTTCTGGTGATGGGTGCTCGCTCATAGCTTGAAGCGCTGCTGCCCGTTCTTCACGGCGAAAGGAACCTGCCGCTGCGTTGAAAGGCTTCAGCGAAATCCCAAACGCTAGAGAAATCTGAAACAAAATCAGTAATGGCCAAATTAGCCTCATGGCTCGAAAGCGTTCTAATATCTAAACAAACCGCAATTGTTTAGACCCGCTTCAATATTTCAGCGGGGAGAAGATGATGGAGCGCACTTCAAATTCCGCGCCTTCGCTTTGCAGGCCCAGATAACCGGCGTCGAGGGTGCATTCGGTGACTTCGTTCAGGAATTTGCCGTTGATGAAGGTCTCCACTTTGCCGTGCAGGCAGATGACTTCGCACTTGTTCCATTCGCCCACGGGTTTCTCGGCGGGCTGGGCGATGAGTTCGCTGCGGAAGGGCACGGGGGTGTTGGCGTCTTTGCCTCGGTGCTCTTTGGCTTCGGCGCCGGCCATGAGAAAGATGTCGCCCTGCCGCGTGTGTTTGCCCTGCACTTGCACGCATTGCGGCCAGACTTGGTCGGGCGCTTGGATGTGGACGAGGATGCCGCCGTTGTCGGCCTTGGGCGCGACTTTGACGAAGCGCCATTCGACGGTGAGAAAATAATTGCTGCGCACTTGCGTGGTGCGGAGGTAGCCGGTGGGTTTGCCGGTGCAATGGATGAGGCCATTCGTGACGCTCCACGTTTGCGCGGGGTCGGCGTGGTCTTTCATGAAGAAAGTGAAGCCGGTGAAATCTTGGCCATTGAACAGCGGTACGGAGAGTTCGCGCGCGCGGGCGGAAGGATAATCGGGGTCGCCGTCTTGAGCACTGATCGGAAACGGGCAGCAGGCCAGAAGGCCGAAGAAGAGGGCGAAGAGTTTCATCCGCGCAGGCTGTGGCGGGCGGATTTTTTTGGCAAGCGGATTCAGCTTTTCTTAGCGGCGAGATCTTGGCGCCACATCTCGTAGTGACGGTCGAGATTGACGTGTTTCAAATAATCCAGGTCCACGTGGCTGGGCACGATGTCGCTGTGCGGGCACTGGCCGTGTTGGAGCGAGTTCGCGATGTGCACGATGCCGGAGAGGCAGAGTTCGTGATTCATGCAGCGGTGCGGGTGGTGATGACAGGCGACGGCTTCGACGAGCGGAATGGGCAGGCCCCAGATCGCGAGCAAGTAAGCGCCGACTTCGGCGTGCGTGGTGTCGAAATGTTTGCGCTCAATGATGTGGATGGGCGTTTTAGTAGCGTGCGATTCGGCGAGGATGGCGGAGTATTCCTCCGGCAAACTGTCGGCCAAAATAATTTTGCCGATGTCGTGCAACACGCCGGCGGCAAAGGCTTGTTCCGCGAGGTGCGAGTCGTCGAGGTAATCGTTGAACAGGCGGCGGCCGAGAATGCCAACTTGCGCGGAGTGGTCCCAGATCTGTTCGATGGGAAATTTCGGACACTTGCGTTTGTCGAACGACGAGAACAGCGGCGTGGCGAGGGCAAGCGATTGAATGATACCGACGCCGAGCAGTTGCACGGCTTCGTCCACGGAAAACACTTTGCGGCTGAAACCGAAGAACGCGGAGTTAGATAATTGCAGGAGCTTGGCGGAGAGCGCGGGATCGCGCGCGGCGATTTCGGCGATGCGTTCGGTGGTGGCCGTCGGCGACTGGATGGCGTCGGCGATTTCCAGATACAGTTCCGGCAGGCTGGGTAAATTTTTGAGACCGGCGGTAAATTCCCGGATTTTGCCGTGGCTCAATTGCGTCTGAATATTGGTGACGCGGCGCAGGCAGTTTTTCAGATCATCCAAGCTGCACGGCTTGTCGAGAAATTGGTGCGTGAGGCCGACGCATTTCATCACTTCGCTCAATTCCGCATAACCGGAGAGCACGATGCGCACGGTTTTTGGGTGGTCGCGGAGGACGTGGTTGAGCAATTGCGCGCCATTGATGCCAGGCATGCGCATATCGGTGACGACGACATCGAACGGTTGCAGGGCGATTTGCGAGAGGGCTTCTTCGCCACTTTCGACGAATTGCATGTCCCATTCCGCAGCCATGGAACGCATCCCCATTTTCATGACGCGAAGCAAGGTGGTTTCGTCATCAACAAACAGGATGCGCGTGCGGGTCGTGGGAGTGCCAGTATTTGGCCCTTCGCCCGTCACCGATCGG
>CAIWFB010000264.1 GCA_903911825.1 uncultured Verrucomicrobia subdivision 3 bacterium | reverse complement strand
GGCGGACAATATTTTTTCACCAGCGACAGGATGACGCCGTCGTAATCATTTTCCGCGATGCTGTTGTAAAGGCCGGTCTTGATTTCCGTGTCGGAGAGCTTACCGCCAGCGTTGGCGAGCACGAGCGAAGTGATTTTTCCAGCATCCACTTTCGCGCCGAGCGCTTCGCTCACCGCTTTCGCGGCGACGGCGGGTTCGGAAATGTTCGCGGCTTTGACGGTTTCAATCGCTTTCGCGTAATTCGCCTGCGCGATGACCGGCGGCGGGATGCGATAACCTTTATCCGGCAAGGTGCAGAGCGCGGCGGCAATCATGCCGGGCACGATGACGAGGAACGGGAAAAACATTTTCGGCACAGCGGCCACGAGCGGGGTGTTGCGCGCGGCAGTCATGTTTTTCGCGGCCATCGCGCGTTGCACAACGAGGAAGTTGGTGCACCAGTAACCGAAGCTCAACACGAAGCCGAGGCCAAAGATCATCGCGAACCAATCCACGCCCATCGGATTGTGCGCCGGACCGGCGAGCACCGGTTGCCAAGCGCTCGTCCACGCGTTCGTGGAATAGGTGACGCCGGCTTCTTTGAGATTGAGCGCGGCCGGATTCGTGGCGACGGCTTGTAAGGAATGATTCATCGCTCCCCAGCCACCGACATCTTTCAAGCCGAGATAAACGACCGGCGCAAAACCGAGGACGATCATGAAGAACTGCAACACTTCGGTGTAAATCGCCGAGGTCAAACCGCCCTTCAAAACGTAGAGCAACACCACGCCAGAGCTGACCCAGAGCGCCACGTTGTAGTTCCAGCCGAGCAGTTGGTTCAACAATTTCGCCAGAGCGTTCATCGAGATACCGGAGGCGAAAATCGTCATGACCGCGAAGGCCACGGAGTTCAGTGCGCGGACGCGTTCGTCAAAACGCATCTTCAGGTATTCGGGAACCGAGCGAGCTTTCGAGCCGTAATAGAACGGCATCATGAATACCGCCAGAAAAATCATCGCCGGAATCGCGCCCACCCAATAAAAGTGTGCGGTGCTGATACCATATTTCGCGCCACTCGCGGCCATGCCGACCAGCTCCAGCGCACCGAGGTTAGCCGAAATAAACGCCAGCCCCGTCACCCAAGTGGGGATGGAACGGGCGGACGTGAGAAAGTCCGCCGAGGTTTTTATGTAACGCGAGAGCATCAGGCCAATGCCGATAACAAAGGCGACGTAAGCGATGAGAATAGTGTAATCGATCCACTGGAGTTGGATGGCTTGCATAGAGTGTGACCGAGAATAAACCGATTTTTGCGAGCGGTGTCAATTTGATTGGATAAGAAAACGCCTTGCTTGCCTCACGAGTTCTCGTGGTGGTTGGATTTGCTTTTTGTGGCCCGTTGTGTTTTATTCTCGCTCCAAAATTTATGTCTACCAAAGTTGAAATCAAAACGAACGAGCTGTGCACTGCCATCTTGGAAGAGATCCATTCCGGCAACATCCGGACGCGCATTGATACGTTTCTGGCCGACGCGGCGGCGAAAGGCCAATACGAAGCGCTCATGAGCAAAGGCCAAGAGCTGCAGGAAAAACAGCAGCACGGCACCGCGCTCGACCCAAAAGAAATCGCCGCGTTCGAAGCCGAACGCGATGCGCTCCTCAAAAATCCCGTCGCCACGGGCTTCCTCGATGCACAGGAAGAAATGCACGAACTCCAAAGCACCGTTAAAAAGATGGTCGCCAAAACGATTGAACTCGGCCGCATTCCTTCGGCGGACGAATTGACCGGCGGCGGCGGTTGCGGTTCCGGCTGTGGTTGCCACTAAAAAACCACGGTAAAACTCTCGACGGGTGCGACGTTTTGAAAATGTTGCACCCGTTTTTTCTTTCTGCTTGTCAGGGCCTGAATGGCAATTATCTTCTGGATTCATGCCCAAGAAACAAAAGCGCGTCTTCCTGGCACTCGGCTGGTATGACTACCGGTTGCATCAGGGTATTGAAAAATATGCCCAGGAGCACGGCTGGCATCTTTACTCCAATTACACTCGCGAACGCGTCATTCCCTGGGGCTGGCAAGGCGACGGCATTCTCGCATGGCTCGGCGCCGGCGATGACTTGGCAGAATTCGTCAAATCCGCCAATGTGCCCACCGTGGATTTCAGCTTTCGCCGCCCCCAATTGAAATATCCCCGCGTGCTCGAAGATCACGCCCACGCCGCCAAATTGGTGGCCGACCACTTTCTCACGCGCGGCTTCACGAATTTCTGCTTTTACAGCGACGCCGATAATTGGTCTTACGAAGAACGCGGCATCGGTTTCGTGAAAGCTCTCGGCGAAACCGGCCACAACTGTGCTTGGTTGCGCTGGCTCGAATCCAGTTCCTACGCCACCGGCCGGCAGGAATGGCAACGCAAACGCAAATGGCTCGCCACCCAGATGAAGCAAGCCGTGAAACCGCTCGCCGTTTTCGCCGCCAATGATCAACAAGCTCTCGACGTGCTCGAATCCTGCGAAAGCGTCGGCATCAAGATTCCCGAGGAGGTTGCCATCGTCGGCACGGAAAGTTGCCTGCTTGCGCCCGACGTCATGCCCACGCCGCTTTCCAGTGTGGACACCAATCTTGAAGTGCTCGGCTATCGCGGCGCGGAATTGCTCGATCAATTGATGAACGGAGCCAAAGCTCCGACCGAACCGCTGCGCGTGCCCGCCGCCGCCGTCATCGTCCGTAAGAGCAGCGACATCCTCACCATCAAGCATCAGGGCGTCGCCCGCAGCTTGCGCCACATCTGGGAACACGGCCACGAACCGATCTGCATCAAAGATCTCGTCAGCGTTGCCGCCATGTCGCGACGCGGATTGCATAAGGCGTTTCTTGAACACCTCGGCCGCACTCCGGGCCAGGAATTGCAACGCGTCCGCATCGAGCGGGCCAAAAAATTCCTCTCCAAGACCAACCAGAAAGTCGAGACCATCGCGCACGATTGCGGTTACCAAAGCATCAATAGCTTCTGCGTCGCCTTCAAGCGTGCCACCGGCATGTCCGCCAAGAAATTCCGCGAACGCATGCGGCGCTAAAACATTTTCCCCGCCGATGACGCCGATGTTCGCAGATTCGAATTCAATCGGCGTTGATCCGCGAAATCTGCGGGCAAGATTTGGCTTTCCGGCCCTTCACGGGCATATTGCGCCGTGTGAATGCTCGATTTACCGCCGCGCTCGCTCGTTTTGATGCCGAAAATTCCCGCGATCCGAATCAGGAAAATGGTCGCCCGCGCGAATTGCTCTACGCCGAACGCCTCACCGCCTGGGTCCTGAAACTGGCGCCCGAGGCCAGCGAAGCCTTGCGCCTCGCCGCGCGTTGCCAGCACATCTGCCGTTGGGAAAGTCCGCGTGAGAATTATCCCCTGACCCGCCCCGGCTACCTAAAATGGCGCGCCGACCTCAAAAAATTCCACGCCGAAAAATCCGGTGCCATTCTGCAAGAAGTGGGCTACGACGACGCCACCATCCGCCGCGTGCAAGATTTGAATCTGAAAAAGAATTTCCCGTCCGATGCCGAGGTCTGTGTCTTGGAAGACGCCCTATGCCTCGTGTTCTTGGAATTTCAATTCGCCGCCCTCGTCGCCAAGAGCGATGACGAAAAGATGGTCAACGCCGTCCGCAAATCCTGGGAAAAGATGACCGCCGCCGGCCGCGCCGAAGCTTTGAAGTTGAACTACGGTGAAAAGGAAAAGGCGCTCATTGGACGAGCGCTGGCAGCCTAAGAAAAACAGTCCGAAGACTCAATAGAGGGGTAATATTTTATGGACTTAATACTTGGCGTTTGGTTTTTGGTTGCTGGCCTTCTTTGTATTTATTGTCCTTCTTTTTTTTATGGAAAAAAGGAGATGCCAGTCGAAAAAATAGCGTGAAAAAATAGGTATTTCAGAAAGTGTGGAATCCCGATGGCCCTGGCGGGTGCAATTCTAATAATTGTGGCCCTTTCTTCTAAAAGCGATTCCCACATCGCGCCAATCCTCAATGCCTGGCGAAAGACTACGGATTCTTCCACTCCAAATCCACAATCACCGGTGCCCACGAAATCTGCTGCAAGACGCGTTGCATTGATGGAATGGCATCCGGCGTCCGCACTTGCGCCGCGTCGCGCACGGTGATGTCCACCAAACCGGGCTGCGCGCGCAGGCGTTCCAGCAGCGGCGCAAACGCGCGGTAATAATCAAACTGCACCAGCACCAGTTTCTTGGGCTGCAGCGCGATGAAGCCGCTGAGGTCGGCGTTGTTCGTCCAGTTGGCGCGGTCAAAATACCAGTCGGAGTGGACGGGGTTTTTCACGTTCGCTTCCAGCGCGGTGTAAACATACGCAGACGACACGATCACGGCGGCATTCGTCTGGGCGAACGGCGCAAATTCCGCGAGCAACGCTTGGTGCGTGCGGGCGTAAGAATTTTTCCAAGCGCAGGCCGCGCCCCACGTCGTCATACCCACGGCGCGCACGGAAGCCAGCAGCACGCAGCCGACCAACGCCACACGTAATGCGCGCCGAAGCGGAGCGGTAAAATGTTCGCTCAACGCCAGCAAGCCCGCCGCCAGCAGCAGTTGGATGAATAAAATGTAGCCGACGTAATTCGCCGCCAGCAGCGTCATGTCCGCGATCAGCAAGCCCCAGCCCGTAATGAATACGCCCGCCAGCAGCGGCAGCCACGCGCCTTCGTTTGCCAGAATTACTCGGCGTTTGGCGAACAGGAACGGCAGCAGCACGAGCGCCAGCAGAAACACGGGCGCGGTGCGGATGAGTTTGAGCAATTCCAGAACGGTCGGCACGCGGAAACCCACGGCGAGCACGGGCGTTTGCCGTGCATTTTCCTGAAAGCCCGCCCACCAGAGCGGCTGTGTTTTCGCGATGAGCGAGGTGACGACGGCGAATAAAACCGTGGCCACCACGAACGGCGCGAACGCGGATAGTTTTCGCTGCCGCAACCAAGCAAACGTCACCGCCACAAACCCCGTGCCAAAATAAAGCGCCCCCACGATGACCGACGTGTAGAGCGTGCAGAACAGCGCCAGTGCGATGCCTAAAACTAAACGCCAGTTCGCTCCTGCACCCAACATCCGCGCCACGCCCAGCAACGAGAGCAAACCGAAGATGTGCGCTAAGCCTTCGGGCCGGTCATCAAACGTCAGCGCAAACAGCAGCAGCGGCACGAGGGCGTAATTTGTAGTTGCCGGAAAAACCTTTTGCACCAATCGCATGACCAAAAATGCCGCCACGGCAAATAGCGCGACGTGCAGCGCCATCGCCGAGATGACCGTGGTGCCGAAAAGTTTCATCCAGACGAGCAGCGCGCCTTGATACAGCGGCGGGTAAGCGGCGTAAATTTCGTGACCGGAAATGGGAAACACCACGGACAAGCCGGGGTTGACGTAAGCGCCGTGGAGATACCAGTTCACCATCGCGGTGTCGAAGAAGGCGGCGTCGTTCGCCGGAATCGGCTGCGCGGTGAACACAAGCAAAGCCAAGCGCCAGAGCACGACGAGGCCGAGAATGCACCAGGGATTTCGCAGACTGAATTTCACCGCGCCAGCCTAGTAGAAGTCTTGCCAGCGGCCAACTCAATCCGCAGCATACGCGCGTGGCCGATGCCAAAAAAATTCCGCTCGTCGTGGACCTCGACGGCACATTGATTCGCACTGATATGATGTGGGAATCGCTTTCCCGTCTGCTGCGCCAAAATCCGTTTGCCATCTTTCAAATTCTCTTCTGGTGGACGCGCGGGCGGGCGATGCTGAAACAAAAACTCGCGGCGCGCGTCACGGTAGATCCAGCGGCCTTGCCGTTGAATGAGAAATTCCTCGCATGGCTGCGTGAAGAGAAAAATTCCGGCCGCAAAATCATTCTCGCCACCGCTTCAGACCTGAAGATGGCCCAACCCATCGCTGAACGCGTGGGATTATTCGACGAAGTGCTCGCCAGCGACGGCAAAACCAATCTGCGCAGCGAAAATAAACTCCGCGCGCTCACGGAAAAATTCGGCGAACGCGGCTTTGATTACGCCGGTAATTCCGCTGCCGACTTCGCCGTGTGGCGCGGCTCACGACAAGCCGTGGTGGTGAACGCCAGTCCCGCCGTGCTGCGCGAAGCCGCGAAGTGCACGCAACTCGGCCCGACGTTCTGCGAAGGCTTCTCGCATTTCACCGTGGCGAAAAGTGTGGCCACGGAACTCTTCTGGCGCAGCGGTTATCTCATCGCGATGTTCGCCGGGCTACTGCTGGCCGTGGCGTTCCCCAAATTCAGCTTCGCGGGCTTTGCGTGGATTGCGCCGGCTGTCTTGGCGTATGCGGCGCATCAAAAATCGGGCGCGGATGCGTTTCGCGTTGGCTGCGTGGGCGGATTTACTTTCTGGCTCGCGTCACTTTACTGGCTGCTGCTGATTCCCGTCGCGGGCTTTCCCGTTCTCGGCTGGGTGCTGCTCTCAGCTTATTGCTCACTGTTTTTTGGCGCGTGGACGTGGCTGATCGCGAATTTCAAATTCGGAACCTCCAGTTGGTTCAGCCGCGCCCGTTGGGCAATCGGCGGCGCGGCGGCGTGGACGGCGCTGGAACTCGCGCGCGGCTGGTTCCTCACCGGTTTTCCGTGGAGTTTTCTGGCGTGCTCGCAATACAAGCTCGTTCCGCTCCTGCAGATCAGTGCGGTCACTGGCGTGTTCGGCGTTTCTTTTCTCGTGATCTGGTTTTCGCTCGCGCTGTTCTCGGCGACGCAGATGATTCTGCAGAATCCAAATCGCAAATTTGTCTGGCAGGCGGAAATTTTTCTCCCGCTCACGACTGTTTTGCTCTGCTACCTCGGCGGATTTTTCTGGATGAACCGCGCGCCCAGCCAGACGTATCCGGTGCGCCTCACGAGCATTCAACCGAGCGTGCCGCAATCGCTCATCTGGTCGGCCAGCGCGGATGACCAACGCTTTGCCGATCTGCTCGCCCGCTCGCGCCAAGCCCTCACCAATCGCACCGATATCTTGCTGTGGCCCGAAGCCGCCTTGCCGCGCATGATTCGCTACGATGACGCCACGCTCCGCGCCGTGACGAATCTGGCTTACACCACCGGCATCCCCATTTTGCTGGCGAGCGATGATGCGGAACCCGCGAAGTCGCCAGCCAAAGCGAGCGAGACCGCGTATTACAACGCCGCGTTTCTCATCAATGAATCCGGCCAATTAAGCGACCGTTACTGCAAACAAAAACTCGTCATCTTCGGCGAATACGTGCCGCTGCTCAAATGGCTACCGTTTCTAAAATGGTTCACGCCCATCGAAGGCGGCTTCACCCCCGGAACCAAACCGGCCACGTTTGGTTTTCTCCGTGAAAATAATGAATTAGAACTCCGCGCCCGGCGAACCGTCCCTTACAAAGCTATCGGCAAACCGCATAACGCGGTGCTCGTTGCTCCGCTGATCTGTTTTGAAGACACGTTTCCCAACAGTGGCCGCGCGGCGGCGAATCGCGATGTTGATCTGCTCATCAACCTCACCAACGACGGCTGGTTTGGCGACAGCGCCGAGCAATGGCAGCACCTGGCTAACTCCGTTTTTCGCGCCGTGGAAAATGGCGTGCCGCTCGTGCGCTGCTGCAACAATGGCATCACCTGCTGGGTGGATGCCCACGGCCGCGTGCAACAGATCTTCCGCGATGCCAGCGGTAGCGAATACAAACCGGGCGCCATCACGTTTGAGATTCCCGTCACGGATGCCTTCGAACGACCGGGAACCTTTTACCATCGCCACGGGAATTGGTTTGCGTGGGGCTGCGTGGGGCTGACCCTGTTGGGGTTAATTCGCCGCTGGAAGCAAAAAACTATTTAAGCAACGCTTCCGCATGTTTTCGCGCGGCTTCGCTTTGACCGCCGAGCATCCGGGCGAGTTCGGTCACGCGGGCTTTCTTATCGAGGAGATTGATTTCAGAAATCGTCCGGCCCGCTTTTACCTGCTTGGTCACGACATAATGCGCATCGGCCGGCGCGGCAACTTGCGGAAGATGCGTGATGCACAGGACCTGTCGCTTCGCCGCGATCTGCTTCATCTTTTCACCCACGGTGTTTGCCGTTTCGCCGCCGACGTTCGCATCCACTTCGTCAAAGACCAGCACGGGAATCTCGTCTTCGGCAGCGAGGACAGTTTTTAGCGCCAACATCACGCGCGCCATTTCGCCGGAAGACGCGATCGCGCGCAGCGGCTTGGCGGGTTCGCCCAAGTTGGGCGCGAACTGAAACTCAATCACGTCTAGGCCGGAAGAAAGTAGCGCAGG
>CAIWFB010000263.1 GCA_903911825.1 uncultured Verrucomicrobia subdivision 3 bacterium | reverse complement strand
TTTGCGGCGGCACGCACACGCGCGCGACCGGAGAGATCGGTTTGTTTCGCATCGTCAGCGAAGCCGCTGTGGCGGCTGGCGTGCGTCGTATCGAAGCGGTCGCGGGTCTGACCGCTTACGGCTTGGCGAACGAACAATTGCAACTCATCCGCAGCATCGCCGGCAAAATCAATTCGCCCGTCGGTGAACTGGAAAAGAAAGTCGAAGCTCTGCTCGCGCATCAAAAGGAATTAGAGAAGTCCCTCAAGTCCGCGCAGCAACGCGAGGCCGCTGGCAGCGCGAAGGATTTGGTAGCCAAAGCGGAAACCATCAACGGCATTCCCGCCATCATCGTGAACCTCGGCGCAAACGACGGCGACACCTTGCAAGCCATCGCGGACTCGCTCAAGAGCCAGTTCAAAGGCGTGGTCGTCCTCGGCGGCGCGGCGAATGGTGCAGTGACTTTGATCGCATCCGTCTCGGCAGATTTCACCGCGAAAATTCAAGCGGGCAAAATCATCCAAACCATCGCCCCCATCGTCGGCGGCAAAGGCGGCGGCAAGCCGGACAATGCCCGCGGCGGTGGCAAAGACGCAAGCAAGCTGGAGGAGGCACTCGCGAAGGCGAAGACGCTCTTGGGTTGAGCGGTAGAGCGCGTCACTCCGTGCGCGCCGTCGTGATAAATCCGAATGCGCTAGTTGGCAATAACGGCGGGCAGAGGACTGCCCGCCCTACCAGTCGCATCAAAAATATGATCATCCAAACCGACCACGTTGATTTGCCGACGCAGAATGGTTTGATGCGCACGGAGATTTTGCGGCCGATGGCGGATGGCAAATATCCGGGGCTGATTCTATTCTCGGAAATTTTTCAGATCACCGAACCCATCCGCCGCACGGCCGCGATTTTGGCTGGGCATGGTTTCGTGGTCGCGGTGCCGGAGGTTTATCATGAGTTTCTTCCCGCCGGAAAGGCTTTAGCTTATGACACTGCGGGCGCAGAGCAGGGGAACCAAATCAAGACTACAAAGACGATTGCAGGCTACGATGACGATGGTCGGGCGGCGTTATGTTTTTTGAAATCGCATCCCGCTTGCACCGGTAAACTCGGCGTGATGGGAATGTGTCTCGGCGGACATCTGGCGTTTCGCGCGGCGATGAATCCCGATGTGCGCGCGGGCGTCTGCTTCTACGCGACGGACATCCACAAGCGTAGTCTCGGCAAAGGCATGGCGGACGATTCGCTCGACCGCTTGAAAGAGATCAAAGGCGAGTTATTGATGATCTGGGGCAAGCAAGACCCGCATGTGCCGCGCGAAGGCCGTTCGCTCATCTACAACGCCATGACCGATGCGGCATTGAATTTCAGTTGGCACGAGTTCAACGGTCAGCACGCATTCATTCGTGACGAAGGTCCGCGTTACGATGCGGAACTGGCGTTCAAGTGTTACAGTCTGGCGCTGGAATTGTTCAAACGGAAATTGGGCGAAGGTGATTTGCCAGCAGCGGAATCCGGCGCGGCAAAAGAAACGAAGCATTGATTTTCGTGACCCAAGACATTTCAAACAAGTCCCTCTACGAACGACTCGGTGGCCACGACGGCATCTTGAAACTCATCAAGCCGTTTTACGCCGACGTGCGGCAGCACCACTTGCTCGGCCCGATCTTCAACGCGCATATACAAGACTGGTCGGCGCATCTGGAAAAGATCGCAGATTTCTGGGCGTTGCAGGCGGGTGGCCAATCGCGGTATCAAGGCGGCTTTGCGCGGGCGCACATGGGGTTGGGTTTGCAGCCGGAACATTTTCAGAACTGGATCGCTCTGTTTGAAAACAACAATGCGCGTTTTCTCCCGCCGCAAGAAGCTGGCGAGCTAAATGCCTTGGCACATGAACTTGGCCGACGTTTATTTGCGATGACGCAGGGTCAAAATCCGCAGGCAGGGCTTCGCGGTTTTCAGTTTTCTCCGACTAAGCCACCGAGGGCTTGAATCAACAGATGTGTCGCAAAGCGATGAGCGGATCCACGCGGGCGATCAGGAAGTGCGCCCAATAATTTTTCCATCGCTGCCAGAAATTCTGCGACTGGCGGAAGGTTTTAGCTTCGATGCGCCGGGAATGTTTTAGCGCCTCAGCAAAAATTTCTTTCGCGCCCGCCACCGTGGTCGGGTCAGTGAATTTCAACATGAGTTCGTAGTTCAGATTCAGGCTGCGCATATCCAGATTGGAAGATCCGGCGAAAACGGTTTGGCCTACAAGAAACAGTTTGGCGTGGAGAATCTGCGGTTGATATTCGTAGAGCTCCACCCCGGACCGCAGCAGGCGGGTGTAAAAAATCAATCCGGCAGCGCGAGCGAGTGGCACATCGCAAAGCGCAGGCAAAATCAATCTGACCCGGCCACCGCGCCGGATGACTTGGAGGAGTCGTTTGCGGAACCGGCGGCTGGGTAAAAAATACGGCACGATGAAATCGGCGCTCGCGGTGCGGGCTAGTTCCTGGTGCAAGGCGCGTTGAAAACTGCTCGCGCCGCGTCCGGGGCGAACGGCGAATATTTGCGCTTCGTTCGTTTGGGAGCGAAAGCGACGAAAGACGCGCAACCGGCCTTTCGTGAAGCTGGCGTTGGTAAAACTTTGGTCAAATTCTTCGGTGAGTCGCGTGGCCAGTTCGGGGTCAGCCATCCGCACCAGCAAGTCGAACCAGCCTTGCGTGACGCCATCGCCTTGATGGCAGTCGCAGATGTTTGCGCCACCGGTGAACGCAATTTGCCGGTCGCAGACAAGCAGTTTGCGATGATCACGCACGCCAAAGCGCGTGAAGCGGAGGGGATTGAATTGCCGTATTTCCCCACCAACTACCCGCAACGGCTCAAAGAAATTTCCGGGCAAAGCGAGTGAACCAAAAGCATCTACCAACAGGCGAACTTTTACGCCGCGTTGAGCGGCGGCGATAAGGGCATGGAGAATTTGATTTCCGATTTCATCATTGGCGTAGATGTAGGTCTCAAGTTCGACGCTGACGCGAGCTTTGGCGATGGCGGACAGCAGGGCTGGATAAAACTTTATACCGCCCACGAGCCATTGGATTTTATTTGCTGTCGCCGCCACGGTCTCAACTTAACGTCGTGACCGTGGCGGCGCAATGAATACGAAGTTTTACAACCGTGCGATCAGCAGTTCTCGCTGGAACACGAGTTCCTTTGGTAACTGGCTGTAGAGTTTGATGAACAATTCGTCTTGCATCACCAGTTCACGATGCCATTCGCTTTCATCAATTTTTTGCGCTTCAGCAAATTTTTCCGGCGTCATTTCGTTCTCTAAGCCGCGCATGTCGAGGTCCTGAAATTCCGGCACCCAGCCGATGGAAGTTTCGATAGCGTGCGCACCGAGCTGGCAGCGTTGCACGATCCATTTCAAGACGCGCATGTTGTCGCCGAAACCGGGCCAGAGAAATTTTCCTTCGGCGGATTTGCGGAACCAATTCACATGAAATACGCGCGGCAAATGTTTCACAAGGCGACGCATCTCCAGCCAGTGCGCGAAATAATCACCCATGTTGTAACCACAGAAAGGTAGCATCGCCATTGGATCACGGCGAACTTGGCCGAGTGTTCCCGCAGCGGCAGCAGTCATTTCTGAACCGACGGTTGCGCCGAGATAAACGCCGTGAACCCAGTTGAACGATTGGAAGATCAGCGGCATCGTCGTCGCCCGGCGACCGCCGAAAATCATCGCGCTGATTTTCACTCCCGCCGGATTTTCCCAATCGGGATCAATGATCGGGCAATTCTTCGCGGGTGCCGTGAAGCGGCTGTTCGGATGGCTGGTGACGACCGGTTTGCCTTCGGCATCTTTTGTTTCGGGCGTCCAATCTTTGCCTTTCCAATCAATCAAGTGCGCGGGCGGAAATTTGCTCATGCCTTCCCACCACACATCGCCATCGTCGGTGAGCGCGACGTTGGTGAAAATCGTATCACGCTTGATGGAATCCATCGCCATGGGATTGCTGCCGTATGACGTGCCAGGTGCGACGCCGAAAAATCCGGCTTCGGGATTGATCGCATGCAAGTGTCCGTCCGCGCCAGGTTTGATCCAGGCGATGTCATCGCCGATACAGGAGATTTCCCAGCCTTCATCTTTGAGATGTTTCGGTGGGATGATCATGGCGAAATTTGTTTTGCCGCACGCGCTGGGGAACGCAGCAGAGACGTAAGTTTTTTTGCCCGACGGTTCCTTGACGCCGAGGATCAACATGTGTTCCGCCATCCAGCCTTCGTCGCGCGCCATGGCTGAGGCGATGCGGAGCGCGAAACATTTCTTGCCGAGCAGTGCGTTGCCACCGTAACCAGAACCGTAACTCATGATCAAACGGTCTTCGGGGAAATGCGTGATGTAAGTATCCTCGGGATTGCATGGCCACGGCACGTCTTTCGCGCCCGCCACGAGCGGACTACCGACGGAGTGCAGACATTTGACAAACATGCCGGTCTTCTCGATCTGCGCATACACCCCGACGCCCATGCGCGTCATGATTTTCATGTTCGCGACAACATACGGGCTGTCGGAAATTTCAATGCCGTATTGGGAAATAGGCGAACCAATTGGGCCCATGCTGAAAGGAATAACGTAAAGCGTGCGGCCTTTCATACAGCCGGAAAAGAGGCCGTTCAGCTTAGCCTTCATCGTGGCGGGCGCTTCCCAGTTATTCGTCGGGCCAGCATCCTTGCGTGACTTAGAGCAGATAAAGGTGCGTTGCTCCACGCGCGCCACATCGCGCGGGTCGCTACGGACGAGCAGGGAATTGGGGCGGAGTTTCTCGTTGAGCCAGAGGCCAGCGCCGGATTCAACGATGCGATCGCGCATCAATTTGTCTTCCGCCTCGGAGCCGTCACACCAAAACACCTGGTCGGGCTGGCAAAGTTTAATTTGGGCTTCGACCCAGCGAATAACGGCTTCGTTTTCAGTATTGCGGATTCCGAGATTTGCGTTGCTCATAGTTATTTGAATTGGTGGGGATACTTTCGTGCACTTAGCTTAAACGCTTAACAGCCTCACTCTTTACCAATTTTGTTTAAGTATGCACTTAACTTGCCAAAACTGGCCGTGAAAAATCAGGCAGTTTAAGCGTAGCTTGGTGGCTCCTAAAAATCAGGACTGTTGTTGGCGCCTCTTGCTGCGCGGAGATTTTTATTGCGGTGGCACGCCTAATCCGCCGCCCATGCGCTTCATCATTTCCGTCTGCATCATCGCTTGGATGGTGGGGTATGATTTGTAATTGGCTGGCGGTTCGAATAAAGCGGCGGCCGGTTTTTCGAGGCTGATATTTTTGAAATACATCGTGGCTGACGATTCCGGCGTGGTCTGCTCAATTTTTACCGGACTACCTTTCAAGTCGGTGGCGCTCCAGACGAGCACGGTCATCGGCTTGCCATTTTTATCCGTAGCAACCACTTGTTTTTTGAGGCAGGGATGACCATCTACCTCTTCTTTGCCCAGTTCAGTCGTGGTAACTTTGGCGGTGTTGGTCTCCGCATTTTTGGAATCGGGCAACGGCATTTTTGCGTAAGCCTCCATGCCCGGGTAGATCATGATCATGGTCTTTTTATCAACACGAGTGATGGCAATCATTTCTCCCATCCCCATGGCTTTCATTTGTTCCAGCGCTTCGGGAGGCAACCCGCCACCTTTCATCTTGGTCATATCCATTTCCGAACGGGAATTGCCATCCGCGACAAAGATTTTGCCGGTCATCACCATTTCCTGGGATAGTTCAGCAGTTTTGACGTGTGATTCCATGGTGGCAGAAAAACTGGTTTCTTTGCCGAAGACTTTGGAGAGCGCATTGTCCAAAGGCGAACCACCGGGCGCGGGGCCAAATTGGGCCGGAGCGGAGCACAGGCCAAGGCTTAAAATTGCCAATCCAAGGAGAGTTGAGTTTTTATTCATAAGCGATATTTGATTACTGAGCTTGAATGCAGGAAACCATCTATCAAGTCGAGGAGAATTTATTTGGCGTCGCACGATTTAGCGAAGTGTGTTAAAAAAAGTCTATGAGTTTAAAGGCCAACGATAAGAAATTGCCTAAAGCTGGAAATTGCCTAGCGCGTTCGGTTGCCGACACGCTCGCCGAAGAACCGACCTTGGAAGCGGTGACCTTTGATGCTTCGCAGCAAAAGATTTCCGTAGCTACTTTAGGTCGCACTGACGTTGATCAACTCACGCAGCGGCTCACAGGCAAAATTCAATTGGCTCAGCAGGCTGATACCCATCGTCAGTGCTCCCTGATGTCGGGCAAAAGCGATTGCGCCGTCTGCGACTCGCCCCTTTCTGCCACTGAACTCAAAGCCATCACCATCCAACGCACCGGGGAAGCCACTACCATCGCCCGGGTGACGTGTCCTACGGCACCCAAATTCTGGCGCTGGCGGGATTTTCCGTTTCCGCGCATCGAACCGCGCACTATGGACGTTCACGTGGATGATGACGATGATCACGACCACACGGATGAATGGAAGCTGCAACTCGTGGCCGCGATTCTATGCGGCGTGTTCGGATTGCTCGCGGCCTTCGTTCTACCAGAGCAATTCAGGGTCGCGGCGTTCGTTATCGCCTATCTTGCCGGTGGATTTTACCCCGCCGAAGAAGTCTGGGAGCGTATGCAAAAACGCTTGCTGGACGTGCATTTCCTGATGCTCGCCGTCGCCGTCGGGGCGGCGTGTATTGGCGCGTGGGCGGAAGGCTCGACGTTGCTATTCCTCTTCTCGTTCTCCGGTGCACTGGAACATTACGCGCTCGGCCGCACGCAAAAAGAAATTCGTTCGCTCTTTCGCGATGCCCCTAAAACAGCGACGACGATTGACGCGCAGGGCAACGAAACCGAAGTGCCCGTGGAAAAAATTCTGAAGGGTGTGCGCCTGCTCATCAAGCCCGGTTCACAATTTCCCGTGGACTGCGAAATCGTCAAGGGCACGACCGCTTCGGACGAATCCAATCTCACCGGTGAAGCTGCGCCCGTGGAGAAAAACATTGGTGACTTCGCGCTGGCCGGCACGATCAATCTGTGGGGTGCGGTGGAAGTTGTCGTCACCAAACCTGCCGCTGAAAGTTCACTGCAAAAAATCATCACGCTCATCAAAGAGGCGCAGCAGCAGAAAGCGCCGTCGCAACAATTCGCCGATAAGTTCAGCACCTATTACACCTACGGCGTGCTGGGGCTTTCCTTCGTGATGTATTTTGTCTGGCGCTACGCATTCAATTATCCGGCGTTCACTTCCACCCCGGAGATGCATAGCGCTTTTTATCGCACGATGACTTTGCTCGTCGTCTCTTCGCCGTGCGCGTTGGTATTGTCCATTCCCTCGGCGGTGTTAGCAGCAATCGCGTGGAGCGCGCGGCACGGCATTTTGTTTCGGGGTGGGGCCGCCGTGGAAAAACTCGCGGAGGTCAACGTCGTTTGCCTCGATAAAACCGGCACGCTCACGACGGGCGAATTGCGCGTGGAAAAAGTTGAAAGTTTTCCGCCCGGCAACGAGACGCAGATTGCCACGCTCGCGTATTCGTTGGATAAATTATCGACGCATCCGCTCGCCCGCGCCATCACGCGCTACGGCAAACAGCACGCGCTTGCGACCATTGAGTTCACCAAATTTGAATCCGTCACCGGCATGGGCTTGCGCGCGCAAGCGGACGGTCAGGAATGTTTGCTCGGCCGTCGTGAATTGATCGCGCAGGGAGAACGCGCCGCGCTTGTCGCACAAGTGCCCGCCACCGAAGCAGGTTTCTCCGAAGTCTGGGTGGCGCACGGTGACTTGCTGGGGCGCCTCGTGTTGCGCGACGATATTCGTCCGCAAGCGGCGCAAGTCATCCAAGAATTGCGCGCGGCTGGTTTGAAATCCGTGGTGCTCACCGGCGACCGCCGAGCGGCAGGCGAACATCTGCGGCACGAACTAAAATTGGACGATCTCCGCGCCGAACTGAAACCAGAAGATAAGGTCGCCGCCATCCGCGAATTGAACGAGCAGGGGAATAAGGTCGCCATGATCGGTGATGGCGTGAATGACGCGCCGAGCCTCGCCGTCGCCCACATCGGCGTGGCGATGGGGGCGCGCGGTTCAGATGCTGCGCTCGAACAAGCCGACATCGTCCTGATGCACGACCGTTTGGAAAATTTTTACGCCGCCTTCCGCCTCAGCCAACGGGCGCGTTCCGTCATCCGGCAAAATCTGTTCATCTCGCTCGGCACCGTCGTCGTGCTGGTGGGCTTTGCGCTTGCCGGAAAAATTCCGCTCACCCTTGGCGTTGTTGGTCACGAAGGCAGCACCGTGCTGGTGGTGATGAATAGTCTGCGACTCTTGTTCGGCGGTAAAGTAAGCAAGCCTTCCTAATCACTAACGAAACGGATGGTTAAGATTACGAGCGAGATTATTGAATCTTGCGCCCGCCGATTTGATGGACGCCTCCCCGCAAATCTCGTAATTTTCCCGCGCTGATGATGAACCTGAAACATTACCTGTCGCTCTACCTCGCACTGTGGAAAAATTCCGTGGCGCGCGAGATGTCGTTTAAAGGTAATTTTATTCTCTGGATCATCGTGGAAATTCTTTGGTTCGGCCTGCAGCTCTGTTTCGTTTCCGTGCTCTTTTCTCAAACCGACCGGATCGGCACTTGGAGCAAGTGGCAGATGGTCTTGCTCGTTGGCGGCAGTAATTTCATCCAGCAGATCTATCAGGCTTTTTTCCTGACTAATTGCACGAACATGTCCGAGCTCGTGCGCACCGGCAAAATGGATTTCTTCCTTTTGCTACCGGTCAATACCCGTTTCCTCGTCTCCCTGCGTGTCGTGGACTTGGGGGCTTTCTTTAACGCCCTGTTCGCGCTCGGCGTGATGACTTACGCCGCGCTCCAATTACATCTGCAGCCTACTGCCGGACAGCTTTGCGGTTTTGCCGCTTTATGCGCGGTCGGCGTGCTCATCCACTATTCGCTCATGTTCATCTTGGCGACGTTTTGTTTTTGGACGGTGCGGGCACAGGGTATTGTTTGGGGATACTACAACCTTTTCAATATTGCTCGAATGCCGGATGAGGCTTTTCATGGCATATTTAAAGGGGTGTTTACTTTTGTGTTGCCGGTATTGCTCGTCAGCAACGTCCCCGTGCGCGTCTTGGCCGATAAAATAGCTTCCGCCAACACCTGGCTTTTACTGTTGGCGGTGGGGATATTTTGGGCCGTCGCTTCAGAAATGTTTTGGCGTTTCTCGCTACGCCACTACACGAGTGCCAGTTCGTAGTCGGAAAACTGTTCATTGGTTAAAATTGGTTCGGTTCACCCAATTCGCTCTACCGCTATAAACAAAGGGTTTTCGCTTGGCGAATGCAGCGCGACCCGCTTTAATTGGGGCTGTAGCAACAATTAAACAACTAACACACAGATTAAATTATGGCTAAAGCCTTGACCAAATCCCAAATCGCCGCGGCAATCGCGGAAAAAAACAGCATCACTAAAAAAGTCGCCGTCGAGATTCTCGAACAGCTCGCGACGCTCGCTTACAAGAACGCCAAAGACACGTTCACCATTCCCGGCCTCGGTAAATTGGTGTTGGTCAACCGCGCTGCACGCATGGGCCGTAACCCGGCGACTGGCGAAGCCATCAAGATCAAAGCTAAACGCGTCGTGAAATTCCGCGTCGCCAAGGCTGCCAAGGACGCGATCCTCGGCGTGAAGAAATAATTTTAAGTCCCCAAATCGAGGCGCTCTGTTTACGCAGAGCGTCTTTTTTATTTTCGGGCATCGTGCAGACCGGCGGCGTAGGCTTCAAACACGCGCCGCATCTCGTCGCGCACAGTCCGGAAACAATTCAAGATTTCCGCATCTGTGCCGGTCGCGTGGGCTGGATCAAAAAAAGGCCAATGATGACGGTTTAGTTGGCCTGGAAAAATCGGACAGGCTTGATCGGCGTTGCCGCAAACCGTGATGACAGTATTCACCGACTGCTCCGTAAATTCTTTCAGATGCTTCGAGCGGTGCGCCGAAATATCAATCCCCACTTCCGCCATGACTTTGATCGCGAGCGGATGCACATAACCAGCGGGTTTGGAACCGGCGCTTTGGACATTCGCAAGGTCAACAAGTGCGGCGCGTAAGAAACCTTCGCCGATGTGGCTACGGCAGGAGTTGCCAGTGCAGAGAATTAGGATAGTTGGCTTGGAATCCATATTTAGTCGTGCTTATTGATGGTTGAAGTTTTTTATAGTTTGGCCTGATACCAGCCGCGCGATTGGTTGCAAATGTTACAAATCGATAGCATCACTGGCACTTCAACCAGCACGCCAACGACCGTTGCCAGGGCTGCGCCGGAACCCGCGCCAAACAACGTGATGGCCACGGCCACGGCCAACTCGAAGAAATTGCTCGCGCCGATGAGCGCACCGGGGGAGGCGATGTTATGCGGCACGCGAAGTTTTCGCATCAATAGGTAAGCCAAAGTGGAATTAAAATAGACTTGGATGATGATGGGCACTGCCAGCAGCAGCACAGCTAGCCAGCGCGCCGTCAAGTTTTCTGCCTGAAATGCGAAAATTAAAACGAGCGTCAGCAGCAACGCAAAAATTGTTAGCGGTTGGAATTTGATCAAAAATTTATGCTCAAACCAATCTGGCCCGCGCGTTTTTAAAAGCACGGCTCGCGTGAGCCCACCTGTCACCAAGGGAATGACGATGAAGACCACGACGCTGGTGACGAGCACTTTCGACGGCACGATGACGTTCGTCACACCGCACAAAAACATTACGATGGGCGCAAAGGCAATGAGCATGATGAGGTCGTTCACCGCCACTTGCACCAGCGTGTAGACAGGGTCACCATCGGTGAGATAGCTCCAGACGAAGACCATCGCCGTGCAGGGCGCAGCAGCGAGAATGATGAGTCCAGCGGTGTATTCCTTGGCCAGTTCCGGCGAAATCCATGCGCTGAAAATGTGCTGCATAAATAACCAGCCGAGAAAAGCCATGCTGAACGGTTTCACTAGCCAATTGACGAATAAGGTGACGGCGAGTCCCTTTGGTTTTTTAGCCACGCCGCCCAACGACGTGAAATCCACTTTAAGCATCATGGGATAAATCATCAACCAGATGAGCACCGCGATGGGGGCGTTAACGTGTGAACCTTGGCTGAATTCTAACTGGCTCACCAGAGTGGTGAATTGCGGAGCGAGCTTTCCCAAAGCCACGCCAACCACCATGCAGAGAAAAACCCAGACGGTAAGGTAGCGCTCGAAGAAGGCCAAACGTTTTGGAACTATCGTGTCACTCATGATTCGCAGCAGTCATTACCACAGCATTCTCCCTTCGGTTTCACCGCCTGAATTTCCAGGCTGGTGATGTAGTCGGCTAGTTTTGCTCCGGCGGGCAGTAGTTCGATGATTTTTTTGTAAAGTGGATCTTCAAAATTCAACATCGCCTCGATGTAATCCGCTTTAACTTTAAGGGTAATTTCTGTCAGTCCGGCTTCACGAGCCATGCGTTCGGTCTCAGAAACAAGGGCAGCTCCCGCAACACAGCCGACGAGTGCTTCGACAATTTTAAAAACTTCTGGTGGCAGCGGTTTAACCAACGCCATGTCTGACACGGCCACGCGCCCGCCGGGTTTCAGCACGCGCGCCATTTCACGCCAGACTTGCGCCTTGTCAGGTGAAAGATTGATAACGCAATTCGAGATGATGGCGTCCACGAAATTATCAGCGACGGGCAGATGTTCGATTTCACCTAAACGAAACTCCACGTTATTTAAGCCGGTCTCCTTTTGGTAGCCCGCGAGGTTACGCCGGGCTTTACCTAGCATTTCCGGTGTCATATCGACACCGATGGCGCGCCCGGTCGCACCCACTTTGCAACCAGCGATAAACACATCAAAGCCACCGCCACTGCCAAGGTCTAGAACTGTTTCGCCACGATTCAAGGCGGCCAGTGCGGCCGGATTGCCACAAGAAAGCCCCATGTTCGCGCCTTCAGGTAAAGCCTGAAGTTCTTCGACAGTATAACCGAGTTCCCGCGCGAGCTTGTCGGCATCGGCTGGGGCTGAACCGCAGCAAGACACTCCCGGACTACAGCAACCGGCGGCAGTGTCTTTTGCAATCTTAGCATAACCTTCGCGCACCAGTTGGTGCAGAGAATCGTTCGAAGAATCGGTGGGGAAGATAGTTTTCATAATTTAACAACATTTTTGGCGACGGCAGATGACCGCCAGGTCAGTTTTTAAAATCCGTTTAAGTTGTTTGCCATCGGCTGTCGCCTCTTTTGTTTTGGCCAGCGATTTATGAACCCAATCCAGTGCCTCGCGCACCACGACTGCGGCGTGCTTGTCCGGTAAACGGTAATAAACCCAGCGCTCTGACTTCCGCGAAAGAATCAGCCCGGCGTGGTGTAAAACGGAAAGATGTTTGGAAATCGTGGACGGTGCAAAACGAAACAGCTCGGTGATCTGGCAGACACATAGCTCGCCGCTGCGGAGCGCGAGGAAAATCCGCACCCGGTTCGGATCGGACAACGCTTTGGTGATGGCCATGAAGGTTTTCATAAAGTCATTTCGTCAAACAACGAAACAACTATTCATGAAAACTTGTGGGCCTGCAAGTCGTTTTTGAAAAACTGCAGCGAGAATAGTCAGTGCGGCAGGTAGAGAATCCAAGCCTATAGGATGTGTTTCACTACGCCGAGTTTAAGGGCACCAAACCGCTTGGCGCAACCCACGCCCATGATACTGGTGCTGATGGCGTGGGCGGTGGAGACGGGGGCATACCCATGAAGTTGGCTACGGCGTGCACGGCGGCGGTGATTTCAGCGGCGGCTTTGAGCAGTTGTTAAAATCTGCGCCTTTGCTAAAAAGTTGCTTGAATAATGCGCGGTAATTTTTCTTTTTAATTCCGTGCACAACAATCTTAGCTGCGAGTCTGCTTAATCCGCTTTAGTGAGAATGTCGAATATCTTGTGCTTCACACAAATAAACGACGTCTTCCGCGATGTTTTTAGCGTGGTCGGCAATGCGTTCGAGGCTCTTGGCGGCAACAATCCAGTTCAAACACCGCGCAATCGCATCAGGATTCTCCATCATATGCTGCGCCAGTTGTTGGTGAATCAGCTTGTTTAGCGCATCAACTTCCTTGTCACGCGGAATGATGGCGCGGGCGCTAACCGAATCGCGGCGCACGAAGGCGTCTAATGAATCTTTGACCATGGTCAAGGCTAGTTGTGCTAATTTTGGCAAATCCAGACTGATTTTGACCGGCGGCTCCATAGTAAGATCGCGTGACCGTTTAGAAATTTTAGTTGCCTCGTCACCGATACGTTCCAAATTCTGGGATATTTTCATGGCCACCATCACTAACCGAAGATTGCTCGCCAGCGGCGCGCGGGTCAGCAGCTGGATGGCCATCTCATCAATCTCGATTTCATACTGATCAATGATGTTGTCGTCCTGCCGGACTTTGATGGCAAGGTCGTGGTTGCGCTGCATGAGCGATTGCACGGACTCATTCACCGCCATTTCCGCACGACTCGCCATCAATAAAAGTTTTTGGCGGAGGTTCTCAATACCGGCTTCAAAATGATTTTCCATAAAATAAATTCTGATTCGCTCAACCGAAACGGCCGCTCACATAGTCTTCCGTGCGCTTCTGCGACGGGTTGGTAAAAATTTTACCCGTCGGGCCAAACTCCACCAATTCACCGATGTAGAAAAACGCGGTCTGGTCAGAGATGCGCGCGGCTTGTTGCATATTGTGCGTGACGATGACAATGGTGAACTCTTTTTTCAAATCCAAAATCAAGTCTTCCACGCGCGCGGTGGCGATGGGGTCGAGGGCACTCGCCGGCTCATCCATTAAAATTACCTCGGGCTTGATGGCAATGGCGCGCGCGATGCACAGGCGTTGCTGCTGGCCGCCGGACAATCCGAGCGCGCTGGAATGCAGCCGGTCTTTTACTTCGTCCCACAGCGCCGATTGCTGCAGGCTTTTTTCCACGGCGTCATCCAGCTCGGATTTGGTCTTCACGCCGTGCAACCGTAGGCCGTAGGCGACGTTTTCGTAGATGGATTTCGGAAAGGGATTCGACTTTTGAAACACCATGCCGACGCGTTTGCGGAGCTCGATCACATCCACGTCTTTTGCGTAGATATCGTGCCCGCCAATCTTCATCGCGCCTTCAATGCGCACGCCATCAATCAAATCATTCATCCGGTTCAGACAGCGGAGCAGGGTGGATTTACCGCAACCGCTTGGCCCGATGAAAGCCGTGACCACTTTTTCACTGAGATTGAGCGAAATATTTTTCAACGCCTTGCTCGCGCCATAGTAAAGCGAGACGTTTTCGATGGCGATGAACGGATCATTGGCCTGCGTCGCAGCGGAAGTGTTTTCCGTCGGCACAATTCGGGGAGTCAAAGTTTCAGCCATAATGTGAAATATAATTAAATCGTTTAACTCAAAGCGCGCAGTTTCTTACGCACGCGGGCGCGGATGATGATGGCGACGATGTTGAGCGCAAAAGTTAATAGGAGCAACACCAGCACGGTGGCGTAGAGAATCGGTCGCGTCTGTTCGATGTTTGGCGATTGCGTGGATAGCACAAAAACGTGGTAACCCAAATCCATGAATTGATCGCTGAGATGACTTGGCAGCGACGCCATATAATACGCCACCCCCGTAAACAAAATCGGCGCAACTTCACCCGCCGCACGGCTCACCGCAAGAATGCCGCCGGTCATGATGCCAGGTAATGCTTGCGGCAGGACGATACGCAGGATGGTTTCCAGCTTAGTCGCGCCGAGCGCCAGGCTCGCTTCGCGCAGCCCGGGCGGAATGGCTTTCAAGGATTCTTCCGTGGCCACAATGACGACCGGCAATGTCATGACCGCGAGCGTGAGCGACGCCCAGATCAAAGCGGGTTGCCCCCAAACCGCGCTGGGGTTATGCAGCAAATGGTCCAGGTTTTTGCCGACGAAGTTGATGAAGAAACCCAAGCCGAACAAGCCGAAGACAATGGATGGCACGCCAGCAAGATTGTTCACCGCCGCCCGGATGATGCGCGTGATGATGGACGTATTCGAAGCGTATTCAGTGAGATAAATGGCGGTGATGACGCCGACGGGGATCACAAAAATCGTCATCACAATCACTCTGAAAGCGGTGCCCACAATCATTGGTAAGACGCCGGTGGTCTTGGCGTCGAAGAAATCTTTTTTGGGAATCGTCGAGACGAAGTGCCACGAGAGACCGCTCCAACCGTTGTAGATAATATTGATCAGGATCGTGACCAAGATGCCTACAATGAACAGCGTCGCCAGCCCGGTGAGGCCACTGAAAAAGAACGACCAGAAATCAAACTTGTCCGTGCGGAAATGTTTGGTGGCCCGGGCGTTCATCGTTTGCCCTCCAGCTTATTTTTGAACCGGTGGATGACAAAGTCACCGATCATGTTCGAGATAAAAGTTGCGGCGAAGAGCATGGCTCCCAGTAAAAATAGGATGCGGTAATGCGGCCCACCGTTGACAGCTTCCGCCATTTCAGCAGCGATGGTTGTGGTGATGCTGCGCGCCGAATCAAAAACGCTCCAGGACATCACGCTGGCGGAGCAGACCATCAGCACAATCATGGTTTCGCCAATGGCGCGGCCGAAGCCCAGCACTGTCGCGGCAAAAACCCCCGGCAGCGCGGCGGGCAAAACGATTTGCCACGCGGTTTGCCAACGCGAAGCTCCCAGTGCCAGCGCCGCCTGAGTGTAGGCGCGCGGCACGCTGGTGAGCGCGTCCTCGGCGATGGAGAAGATTACGGGGATGACGGCGAAACCTAGCGCGATGCCGGCCACGAAGGCGTTGAGCCGCGTCTGATAGTGGAAAACACCCTGCAACACGCTGGCCAGCACGAGCAGGGCAAAAAAGCCGACGACGACGGAGGGGATGCCGGAAAGCATTTCAATCACCGGCTTCACAATTTCACGAACACGCGGGCGGGCGAGTTGCGAAACATAAATCGCCGCTCCGACGGCCAGCGGCACGGCGAAAAATAAACCAATTAACGTGACCTTGAGAGTGCCGACGAAGAGGGGAATGAGATTGAATTTTTTGATCTGGCCGACCGGCTGCCAAATGTGTTCCGGCTGGTCGTAACCGCTCCATTGATGGGCATGGAGTAGATATTGCCATTCGGTGGTGTTGATGTGTGCGTCCGGATCGTTGCGAAAATTTTCTGGCACGTCGTTCAACGCCTCAATTTTCACTTCCATTAGCGCGGTGAGGGTTTCTTTGTCCATCGCCTTGAATTGCGCTGGTGTCAGCTCAAGGTATTTTTGGATTTCTGCCGGGGAATGCTTATCCATCTCAGCGGTGGGGATGGTTTCCTGGATGAGGGCGGTATTGGCTTGGCCCCATAGCACCGGCAAGGCCTCGCGAGCAACAAACAGGAAAATCAGCATCACCATTAGGATAGCTGAGAGCGAGACGCCGAAGATGAATTTCTCCGCCAGCCATTCGCCGGGGCGCGCCTTGTGGCCGCGGTGGATCCCCATCCAGCCATGCGACCGGCGTTGTTTGGTTTTACTGTTTTCTGTCACGCGGCGAAAAAGTTATGCGGGCGGCGCAGTAATCTCAATGGAGAACCGCACCGCCCGTGGGAATGATCGGTGGAGGAACAGGCGATCAAATCAGTTGCTACGCAGATTTTTCGGCAACGGATAGTAGCCGATGTCTTTGACGTATTTCTGCCCTTCGTCGCTGCGGATCCAGTTCATATAAGCGGCGAGTTCGCCCTTGTCCAAGGCGGGGTTGACATAGACGTAGAGGTGACGCCAGATCGGGTAAGTGCCAGTCATCACGTTTTCTTCCGTAGGCGCGATGGCGGGGGAATTTTCATCTTTCTTGATGGACAGCAGCTTGCTGTTGCCGCCGTAAGCCGCGCCGCCATAGCCGATGCCGTTCTTATCCTTCACGATCGCCTGCACGATGGCGGCGGTGCCGGGCATAGTCTGCGCGCTGGCGGCAAAGTCTTTGCCTTTCAAGATATGTTCCTTGAAGAATTCGTAGGTGCCGGAGCTGTTTTCGCGGCTGTAAACTGTGATGGGCGCATCCGGACCGCCGACTTCCTTCCAGTTTTTGATTTTGCCGGTGAAGATGTCGCCAACCTGATCGACGGTCAGTTCCGTCAACTTGTTTTCCGGATTCACATAAACGGACAGACCGTCGAGGGCGACTTTGTATTCCGTGGGGCGCTTGCCGAACGCTTTGATGCAATTGGCGATTTCTGCTGGCTTGGCTTTGCGGGAAGCATCACACAAATCAGTGGTCTGGCTTTGCAACGCAGCGAAGCCGGTGCCAGAGCCGCCGCCGGAAACCTGGATTTTCGTGTCTTTGTGTTCCCCCATGTAAACTTCCGCCCACTTTTGAGCGAGAATAACGAGGGTGTCGGAGCCTTTGACGGTGATGGTGCCCGCGTAGGCGGAAGCACTCAGGCTAAGCGCCACGAGAGCGAGGCTAAGGGATTGAATGGTTTTTTTCATATACGTTATATTGACTGATATTTTTTTATTTTGCTTGTTACAAATTGGTGACATTTAGAATTTCAAGCTCGCGTCCACTTGGAGACGACCGGCTTCGCTGCTGGCCTTGGAAGGCTGGTTGATCAATTCGGTCAGGAAATACGTCGCGCCGACGGACAGGGAATCCGTGAAGGAATAGACGAACTTGATGACGTGACCTTTGACATTTGTGCCGGAAGCATAGCCGGAACCCGTCGGGCTGTTGTGCAGACCGCCGGAGTAATACGCGCCGGTATCGGAATCCACGAGCTCTTCATACCACGCATTACCTTCGAGATATTTGTAGCGGTAGGACAGTTCCCACAGACCTTTTTTGCCAGCTTTACCAAACGTAACGCCGGTGGACCAACCCGAGTTGGCCGTGGCGGCGTTCGGATTTTGCAAGTAGTCGGCAGCGAGTTTGATGGGGAAGGGGCTGTTGTAATGGAAAAATTTATCCAGCGAGTAAGTCAACGAGCCATCCACCACGTAAGGAGTAAATGTTTCCAGCAGATTACCCGTGGCGTTGCGCCAATTGCCCGCGTTTTGATCGCCCACGGCTGACGTCGGAAGATTGGTGCTGTTCAAGATGCTCAACACGCCCACGCCGAAAGAGCTTTGCCACTTCGGCGACCAGGCGGAATCCAAACGGACTTGCGCGCCCGCCATGAAGGGATCGGCACTGGAAGCGGACAGTTCGTTCAACATGAACGCCCCGCTGTTGAATTTCAACGTGTGCTTGTCGTTCAGCGCATAATTGATTTGCACCGCGCCGCCTTCCGGCGTGTAGTCCTGATCAAACACGATGTCCGAGAACACAAACGGATTCTCCATTTTGCCGACGAT
>CAIWFB010000262.1 GCA_903911825.1 uncultured Verrucomicrobia subdivision 3 bacterium | reverse complement strand
GTTCGGATAAAAAAGGTCGCGTCGCCGCCTTTGAAGTTTTGGTGTTCAACACTGCCGTTGCCAATTTGGTGCGCGAAGGTAAGACACACCAGATCCAAGGCATGATTCAAGTGGGCAAGAAATTCGGTAATCAGCAATTGGACGACCACATCATGGAACACGTCCGCATGAAGCGCATCACGCCAGAAGACGCTTATGACAAGGCGCTGGACAAGAAAAAATTTCGCACGTTGCTGGCACATCCGCCGGATGATGACGAAGCCATGTAATTTTTAAATTTATGCGCCGACCGGAACTTGATCAAATTTTGGTGACGATGCTTGCGTCGCAGCCGGAGGTTTCTGATCTGCTCTTCACCGCTGATCGTCCGCCCCAAGTGGAATCCTACGGCGAACTCAAGCCTGTCCGCCTCGATCCGCCGATTGAGAAACTGACACCGTTCCAGATCGAAACTATCGCGATGAACATCATCGGCGATAACGTCTGGCAACTGGAAGACCTCATCCGCCACGGCTCCTGCGATGGCTCGTATGCCTTGAGCGACCAAGCTCGCTTCCGCGTGAACATCTTCTCGCAACGGGGAAATTATTCCATTGTGTGCCGCCAGTTAAGCACCGCGATTCCAACACTGGAAAAATTAAAATTTCCCGATACGTTGCGCCTCATTCCGCGCGAAAAAACCGGCTTAGTGCTCGTCACTGGCGCGACGGGTTCCGGTAAATCCACGACGCTCGCCGCCGTGTTGCACGAAATTAATTCCAACAAGGCCGTCCACATTGTCACGCTGGAAGACCCGGTGGAATTTCTCCACAAACATCAGAAAGCGACGTTCAATCAGCGCGAGCTCGGCATTGATTTTGATTCCTACGCCAACGGTCTCCGCGCGGCGTTACGACAAGCGCCCAAGGTGATTCTCGTCGGCGAAATGCGCGACCGTGACACGGTGAAAATCGCGTTGAGCGCGGCGGAAACAGGCCACTTGGTCTTAAGCACGCTGCACACGATCAACGCTGGTGAAACCGTCAACCGTATCCTCGGTATGTTCGATGCCGAAGAACAGGAACAGATCCGTATTCGGTTATCCGATTCATTGCGTTGGGTCGTCAGCCAACGACTCGCGCCAAAAATTGGCGGCGGACGCCAAGCGCTCTTGGAAATCATGGGCTCCAATCTACGCACGCAAGAATCCATTCGCTTGGGCGAAAGCGAAGGCAAAACGTTTTACGAAATCATCGAAGCCAGCTACACGTTCGGCTGGCGAAATTTTGATCAGGCGTGTATCGAAGCTTTTGAGAATGGCCTCATCACCGAAGATACCGCCCTGCTCTACTGCACCAAGCGCAGCGTCGTTTCCCGCATGATTGATAATACCAAAAAATCGCGCGGCGAAGTCACCTCCGACGTCGGCTCGCTCCGCATGAAATCCGGCGGTGCCACCAGTGAACCCGGCCATTCCACCACCCTCAAATTCAAATGAACGAGAGCTTCGAATTCGTCAGCGACCAAGACCGCCCGGCCTTGCTCGCCTTCTCCACGCCCGAATGGCTGGAAGAAGCCAAGACCGTCTTGCAAGAACTTGGCTACAAAGTTCACACCGCCGCCACCCACAGCGATTTCCTCGTGCGCTTCACCCAAGTGCGTTATCAAGTCGTCCTCGTCGAAGAACTGTTTGGCGCGAACATTCCCGAAGAAAATCTCACCCTCACCTCGCTCCAACAAATGCCCATGGGCCAACGCCGCCACGCCACCGTGCTGCTCATCGGCAACAGTTTTCAAACCTTCGCCCCCATGGAAGCGTTTAAGAATAGCGTTCACGCCGTCATCAACAGCTCTGAGTTGTTCTTGATGAAACAACTCGTAGAAAAAGCCGTCGCTGATAACAACGCTTTCCTCCACAGCTTCCGCGACGTGCAAACTCGCGTCTTCGCCAGCGGCACCCGCGCGTGATTCGTCTTGATCAAGCTCTCGTCGAACGCGCGCTGTGCGATAGTCGCGAGCGCGCCAAGCGGCTCATCATCGCCGGGCAAGTGCGCGTCAACGGTCATCCCGCCAAGAAACCTAGCGACTCTGTAAAACCCAGCGACGAAATCACGCTCGATGCCGTGGAAAAATTTGTGAGTCGCGGCGGCCACAAACTCGAACACGCCCTGGTGCATTTTCAATTGGACGTTACCAATCTCACCGCGCTCGACCTTGGCGCTTCCACCGGTGGCTTCACGGATTGCCTATTGCAGCGCGGCGCGACCAAAGTCTTTGCCGTGGATGTCGGCCAAGGGCAATTAGCGTGGAAACTCCGCAGCGACGCCCGTGTGGTAGTCATGGAAAAGACTAATGCGCGCCATCTCACGCTCAGAAATTTTCCTATGCCCGCCGATATTGTGGTGGTGGATTGCTCATTCATCTCGTTGAAAAAGATTCTCCCGCCCGCCGTGCCGTTACTGAAAGCCGAGGGTAAAATCGTGGCGCTCATCAAGCCGCAGTTCGAGGCGGGCAAGGCGGAAGCGGACAAAGGTCGCGGCGTTATCACCGACCCGGTGATCCACGAACGCGTGCTGGCGGAGTTGCAAGAATTTGTCGGCACGCAGGCTGGTCTTTGCTGGCGCGGTGTGGTTGAATCACCCCTGCTCGGCCCGGCCGGGAACAAAGAATTTTTGGCGCTGATTGAAAAAGTCTCCTGACCATTTCCAACGCATCGGCCTTGTGGGCAACGCGGAGAAATCTGCCTGCGCCACCAGTGTCCGCGCGGCTGCCCAGCTCATTCAACGCACTGGCCGCAAAGTTTTTTGCGATGCCATCACCGCGCAAACCGCCAAACTCAAATGCGAAGTCCGCGCGGATGCCGCCGCGCTCGCCAAGGAAACCGACCTACTCCTCATCTTCGGCGGCGATGGCACGATGCTTCATGCCGCACGCCAGATTGCCGGGTCCAAAACGCCCATGCTCGGCGTGAATATCGGCAGCCTCGGTTTTCTCACGGCGATTCCGTCAGACAAACTTGCCGTCGCGCTGAAACTGATTTGGGCAGGCGAATATAAATTTGAATCCCGTGCACTCATCGAAGCCACGGGCGTGGGCCACGGTAAAAAGCTCAAGGCCACGGCGCTGAACGACATCGTCGTGACGCGCGGTGCGGTGTCGCGCTTGATTGCGCTGGACGTGACAGTGAATGGCGAACTCGTGACGCGCTATCGTTGTGACGGTCTGATCATCAGCTCGCCCACCGGTTCCACCGCGTATTCGCTGGCAGCCGGCGGCGCGATTGTTTTGCCCACCGCCGACGTGTTTGCGCTCACGCCGATTTGCCCGCACGCGCTGTCGAATCGCTCCATCATTCTGCCGCTTTCTGCCACGATTCGCGTGAAAGCCATCAACGCCTTGCCCGCTGCGTTTCTCAATGCCGATGGCCAAAGCGTCGGCGAAATGGATGCGGGTGATGAAGTCACCATCTGCCGCAGCCGCCATTCCGTGCGCTTGATGCGCTTGGCGGATAGCTCCTTTCTCGAAGCCATGCGCCGCAAGCTCCATTGGCGCGGAACGTATCTCTAAAAACCTGAAAGCTGAAACGTGAGACTTGAAATACAACTTTCGCAGTTCGCTAGACTTTTAATTTCAAGTTTCAGGTTTCAAAATTCATCCCTCTAAAAAATGGTTCGCCTCAAAGACATTGCCCAACTCACCGGCGTTTCGGTGATGACCGTTTCTAAAGCTTTGCGCGATGCGCCGGATGTTTCCGCCGCCACCAAAGCGAAAATCAAAGCGCTTGCCGCCAACATGGGTTATGTGCCGGATTCTAGCGCGCAAGGATTACGCACCAAGACGACCAAGCTCCTCGGCTTGCTCATTCCCACAACGACGAATCCGATTTACGCCCGCATCGTTTTCGCCATCGAGGAACGCGCTCACGAACTCGGCTACGATCTGCTCATCGCACACACTTACAATAAACCGGAGCGCGAAGAAGCGTGCCTGCGCCGGATGCTTTCGCGGCGCGTGGATGGCTTATTCATCACGCCCGTCTATCGCTTTGAAGCAGAGTCGCGAATTTTTCAGGAAATTCTGAATCGCAAAACACCAACCGTGTTACTCGGTGCACCGGCACCGTTCTGCAAAAATTTCCCAGCCATCGAGATTGAGGAGCTTGTCGCCAGCTATCACGCGACGAAACATCTCATCGGTTTGGGTCATAAAAAAATCGCCTACCTTACCGGCCCACCCGCCGCGCCGTGGGCGCATGAACGCTTTGAAGGTTACCGCCGCGCCTTGCGCGAAGCGGGCTTGGAACTTGATGACAAATTAGTTTTTCAAGCCGGCAGCACCATTGAAGACGGCACCAAAGCCGCGCTCCAAATGCTCAACGAAGGTTGTCAACCAACCGCCATTCAAGCCGTGAGCGATCTCGTGGCGATGGGTTGCGCCGAGACTTTGTTAAGTCAAGGCATCAAGATTCCAGAAGATATTTCCATCGTGGGCTTCGGCAACATTCTCGCCGCGGAATACTATCGCGTGCCGCTCACCACGGTGCGCCAACCGAAGTTCCGTCTCGGCATCGCCGCCGTGGAAACGATGATGAATCTCATCCGTAACGAACCGTTTCAACTCAAGCGGCTCGCGGCGGAATTGGAAGTGCGCAAGAGCTCAGCCGCGCCAAAACACTGAAGGCCAGATTCGTTCTACTCTTACAGCGACGGTTTGTGACCACCGCTTTTATTCTGACCGACTTGGCAGGTGCCGGCCGCACAATCCGGCCCGCCAAACCAACGCCCCAAAGCCACGCGATTGCGCGCGAACCATTCGTAAAAAACATTCGTCAGCCAGCGCAAACCTGGCCAGCGGGTCGGCGCGAGCAACCAGCCCAAACCCACCAGAGCGTAAGCCTGCCGGAACACTTCTACCTTGCTCACGACGCGGCCATCGGGGAAAACGCCGTGGATGACGCCCATGACTTACGTTTGCGTGAGGCCAAAGCGTGTCGGGTCAAAACCGGGGGCAGAAATATTTTCCAACGCCAAGCGACCCGCGCGATCACGGCGACGTAACCATTCCGCTTCGCGCCGACAAAACGGACAATCACCGTCATAAAGCAGTTTGAACTCCCAGGAATTTTTTACGTCGTTCATGAATATTTTTTCAGTGTGGCACCGTCGTTAATTTTTGCTCAGAAATTAGTCAGCCAATGATTGACCTGATTTTCGGCTTTGGCAACATGACAGCACCAACAATCATCTACCATGTCACGCGCTGTCACTCTTTTCACCGGCCAATGGGCCGACCTCTCTCTCGCACAACTTTTGCCGCTCGTCAAAAAGATGGGCTACGACGGCGTGGAACTCGCCTGCTGGGGCGACCACTTTGAAGTAGACCTCGCACTCGCCGAACCCGATTACTGCAAAAAGAAATGGGCTCTGCTCAAGAAACACGGCCTCACCTGCCACGCCATCTCCGCGCACCTCGTAGGGCAAGCCGTGTGCGATTTGATTGATGAACGCCATCAAGCCATTCTCCCTGCTGATGTTTGGGGCGATGGCAAACCTGAAGGTGTCCGCCAGCGCGCCGCCGAGAAAATGAAACTCACCGCCAAAGTTGCGCGTAAATTTTTCGATGCGAAGCCCGGCGCGAAGAAAGGTGAAGCTGCCGTCGTCAATGGTTTCACTGGTTCATCCATCTGGCACTCAACTTACGGTTTCCCCCCGACCAGTCAGGATTATTGGAACAAAGGCTTTGCCGATTTCGCAAAACGCTGGACGCCGATCCTTGATGTGTTTGAAAAAGAAAACGTCAACTTCGCGCTCGAAGTGCATCCCACGGAAATTGCGTTCGACATCGCCACCGCCCAACGCGCACTAGAAGCGGTGAAACATCATCCGCGCTTCGGTTTCAATTACGACCCCTCGCATCTCGGCTATCAGGGTGTGGATTACGTCAAGTTCATCCGCGAATTTACCTGCCGCATTTTCCACGTTCACATGAAAGACGCGTGGTGGAATCACGGCGACGGCACGGTGGGCGTTTTCGGCGGCCACACGGATTTCACGGACGCGCGGCGCTTCTGGGATTTTCGCTCACTCGGCCACGGCGATATCAACTGCCGCGGGTCACACGGTGAACTCCAGTGCCTATGGCCCGCACATGGCCCTGCTGGCCCGCCTGCCCGG
>CAIWFB010000261.1 GCA_903911825.1 uncultured Verrucomicrobia subdivision 3 bacterium | reverse complement strand
CCGCGCCTTTGCAGTGCGGACACGTCTGCGCGATGCTGAAAATGCCGCGTGAGGTAAGCACTTGGCCACGTCCGCCACACGTTCCGCACTGGCGCATCTTGGAACCGGCTTCGGCGCCAGAGCCATCGCAGCCCTCGCACTTGTCGAGTTTGGTGACGGAGATTTCCTTTTCGCAACCGAGCGCCGCTTCTTCGAGCGTGATTGATAAATCGTAGCGCAAATCATCGCCGCGCTGCGGGCCGGTGGGGTCTTGCTGACCGCCGCCGCCAAAAATGTTTTCAAAAATGCTGCCGCCGCCACCGCCACCGCCGCCAAAGACGTCGCGGAAAATATCAAACGGATCGTGGAAGCCGCCGCCGGCGCCGCCACCGCCACGGGCGCGGGCGCGGGGATCAAAAGCATCGTGGCCGTATTGATCGTAAGCGGCGCGTTTCTGCGGGTCGCTCAACGCTTCGTAAGCCTGGCCAAGTTCCTTGAATTTTTCTTCGGCTTGTTTGTCGCCAGGATTTTTATCGGGATGGAATTTTACCGCAAGCCGCCGATAGGATTTTTTGATACCTTCGGCAGTTTCTTCGCGGCTGACTTCCAGAATTTCGTAGTAATCGCGTTTGGCCATGGAATGAAATTAGAAATTAAGAATTCCCTTTGTTAGCAGGCAATTATTCAAGCCGCCGCCGCTGGTTTTTTGGCAACGATGACGGTCGCCGGACGGATCAAGCGTTCTTTCAACTTATAGCCTTTGCGCAATTGCTGGGCGACGTGGTCTTCGGGCACGGTGTCGGTCTCCTGTTGGGAAACGGCTTCGTGAATGGCGGGGTCAAACGGTTTGCCAGCGGCATCAATCTCTTCCAAGCCGGAATCGGTGAGCGCGGATTTGAGCTGTTGCTGAATCATGGCGACGCCGGATTGCAATGCGCCAGCGGGAGCCGACGGATTTTGCGCGGCGGCTAGGGCCATCTCAAAATTATCTAGCACGGGAACCAATTTACCGAGCAGCGACGCGGTGGCGTATTGAGCGGATTCGACTTTTTCCCGCGCGGCGCGTTTCTTGAAATTGTCAAAATCGGCCGTGGTGCGCAGGAGACGTTCCCAGTTTTCATCGGCCTTGGCGGCGCGGTTCTGCAAATCCGCAATCTGCTCAGGCGACAGCGCTTCAGCTTCGGTGTTACTCGAGGTTTCCGGGGCGACGGTTTCTTTTTCAGGCTTGCTCATGGATTTTTTACCAAACATTCAGGCGGGTAAAATAGCAGACGCGCCGTCGCCCGGCAACGGGCAAGACGGCGCGTGAAGTGAGTCGAATAACGGCTACTGCGGCGGCACGAGCTTTTGAAACTCGGGCTGGGCACGCAAGGCATTGAAGCGGCCATCCATCCGGGCGGCGGCAATCAGATCGTGGGCAGCCGCATTGGTTGCGCGTTGCTTGGTGTTGGCGTCGAGCGCTGTTCGGAGATTGGCCAGAGATTCATCCACGCGGCCTAACATCGCTTGCAAGGCGGAAAGGTCGTAGCGGGGCTCGGGTTGGCCGGGAGCCATTTCAACCATCTTTTTCAGCGCGCTTTCGAGTTTGGCATAACTGCCCATCTGCGCGAAATATTGGGCCACAGCGGCCACGTCATTAAATTTGATTTCGGGACGAGCCAGTGCTTGATCCAGTAATTCAACCGCCCGGTTGGTCTGTTGCAATTGCACCAGATAAGTGCCGGCGAGCATGATCAAATTGGGCACGTTAGCCGGATTGGTCTTGGCCAAGTTTTCCATGGTTTCCAATTGACCAACGGCCTGGGTGCGGGCGGCGTTGTCTTGCTTGAACTGTTCCAGATTCTTGACCAAGCCGGTGATCTGATCGTTGTAGGGATCCAATTTCTGGCACGTCTTGGCGACGAGGATGGCTTCGTCGAACCGGCCATACGGCAAGAGGAAGTTGATGTAGCGATACACCGCTTCCGGGCTGTAAGGGCAGAAGGCGAAGGCTTGTTTGAAGGCAAAATCGGTTTCGCGCCGCAGGGCCTCTTGGCTGGCCGCAGATTTCTGGCGGTATTCCGCCGGGCAGGTGCGAGCGTCCACGCGCCAAGCATACATGCCCGCTTGGGAGCTGCGCAGTTTGGAGAAGGCTTTTTGCGCATCATCATCGCGGACGAAAGCGCGGGAGCCGATGTAGCCCTTATAATTATTCTCGATGTAGGTGTGCTCCACGAAGTCGCAGATTTGCTGGATGGTCGTGTCGTAATTGATCCAGTTGCCACAGAGACGGGTGGAATAATCGCTCCAGAATTTGTGATCGAGATCAAACATATCCTGCGTGAGTTCGGTCACCGGATTGCGATTGATTTTCATGATGACGCCAAACGGAGTTTCGTAAGGATACATCCAGTCGAGCGGGAAACTTTCTTCGATGTAAAATTCGTTGGTCGGATTTTGATCGAAGATCACTTTGCACAACAGGCCGTTGATATTCATCACATCCACTTGGCCAGAAATCTCGACTTTGCCATCCGTCGGGTTGATCTGTTTGCGGCGGGCATATTCCGCAAAGCACATCTGGGAATCTTCCAAGGAGGGGATATAAATTTCCTTGGACGGATAAACCCCTTCTTTGCGACGGCGATCTTCAACGTGCTTGCCCCAAGCGGTCGAGGGTTTGTCGAGCAGGTTGAAGGCAAAATCCGCCAAGCTGTTGACGAGTGAATTGTCTTCGTGGTGCAGCGGGATGCCCAAAACGTATTTTACGAATTCCCGGAAGAACGGCGGGTCAATCTGTTTGGACCGGTTGTATTGCGACCGGAGATAATCAAGATAGGTTCCGTCGGCGAGCGCGTTTTGGGTGATGATGTAAACATCGCGGCGGTCAAACTTTTGATCCTGCACCGGCTGGCAACTGTGCGGAATAAAACTTTCGCAGAAGATGATGTAGGTCGGGCAGAAACGTCCGGGGTCGGTGCCGCCGAAGAGAATCGTGTCCCGCGCCATTTCCGGATAGATCTCTTTGGCGTTCTTCGGATCTTTGAGGAGTTCTTTCCGCAAATCATTATCGTAGCTCAACGCGCCGGTTTTTGGATGTTTGAAGGGCGGCGTGAACATGTCGTGACCAAACCAATAACCAAACCAGTGGTTGCGCTGTTCGCACTTATACCAGTGAGAAAGTCCTGAGCAAATCGGCGTCACGGCGAACAGAGCCAGCAAAATCAACACCGGGCCGCGCTTGCGATAGACCAACAAGGCCACCAGAAAAATGACCGGCAAGGAAACCAAGATGAGATTGGAAAACACGGGCAATCCGTATTGATCTTTACTGAAAGCCAGCGCGATGAAGTGCGGCAGTTCCCACAGGCTCACTTCGCCTGCCGGCCCCCGAAACAACAGCCCTGTGTCGTCCACGAGGCAATAGATGGCGATCACTACCGCCACCACGCCACCAATGAAACCCCAGCGCCGGAACTTCTCGTAGCTCGTCGCGACGTAGGCCGCCAGAATGGTGATACCATAACCGATCAAAATCGCAAACAGCGCGTGGGAAGCGGTGAAGAAAACCTTGTTCAATTCCGAGGTCGATCGATCCGGGGCGACATTCAAGACCAACACCATCAAAACGGATAGGTGCAGATAAATGACCGTGACGCCAATGATCCAATTGCGCTCGCGTTTGTGCATCTTGGTCAGAAACAAGAAGGGGAGAGCGCCGATGAACAGATAGACCCAACTGAATGATTCGGAGATGCCCTTGACCAGATACCACATCTGGAACGCGATGCGCGCGGGGTCATGAAAGATGTTCGTAGATTCCACGGTGGCGTATTGACCACGGCTGAGCGCGTGGAAAAATCCTTCCACGGTGCGCGGATAGCCCCATTGCATCGGTGGACACGTCATGCCGGAAAGCGGTTCATAGAAATAAACCAGCACGGCGGCCGCCCACATCAAGCCCATGATCAAAACCGATTTCCATTCGGTGGCGATCTGGTTGTATTTCAAGCCCAGCCAACCGCTGGTCAGAATGGAGCCAATCCCCACCATGTGGAAGATGTTCTGCTCCGTATTCGTCATGGCATTCAGCGCGGGCACCGTGCCCTGCCCTTTGAAGTAAAGAATGATGAAATAGATCAGGCTGTTGACGAGAAACATGTCGCGGCCCAAGCGCGGGGCCACCAAGGTCACTAGGATCTGCACGCCCATCGCGCTCAAGATCAAGCTCTGGTGAATCGTCGCGATCAACCCGTAAACAAACATCGCAGCATACAGATAGCGACGCTGTTGTGGCGCATACATCCAGCGCATCAACAAGGCGACCATGAATAGCATCCACGGCACTCCGAACACGGAGATACGATTGACGACGATGGACTCTTTCCACATGAAATGCCCCAGTCCGAGCAACGTTCCCGTGACCACACCCGAGACGAGGCAGATGGCATTTTCCCATTCGCGCGAGACCGTCTTCAATTCCTCAATGCCCTCGATCAACATGCTGCCCCCGCGTGAAACCATCAGCGCCAAAATGCCGCACCCCATCGCTGCTGCGAAGGATTGGCCCACTTCCACTCGCCAAGCCACGTTGCCGAACGGCACGATCACCGTCCAAAACCAACTGTAGATCGCCCAGAACGGGTAGCCCGGCGGATGCGGGATGCCCGCATAAAACGAACCCGTGCACAGCTCGCCGGAATCTTCCAGCGTGAGTTGCGGTGCCAGCGTAAAGAGATAAACCGCCCAGACCGCAGCAAAGGCGATGATCATAGCCATCCAGTCAAAGGGCCGGAACATCGGCGCGACCTTCACTGGCCCGGCGGGAACAGCGACTTCTTTGGGTTTGTTCGCGGGCTCGCCCTTAGGACTATTATTCTTCTTCGGAGTTTCCATTTTATGCTTCAGTTACTGAAATTCGTTATCGGTTGAAAGCGCATACTAGACTTGAAATCACTGCGGTTTGTCCAATCAAAAGTGACGCTGGCCCAGTGGTTCTGGGCGGTTTGTGAATCATCCACGGCGCAGACTGCGCCGCTTTCGTTGCTGAAAGTTGTCGCCATCAGCGGTGCCCGTCCCAACCCATCGCGCCCTTGGCCAAACGTCAGCAACGTCAGCAACGCGCACGCCATGGTCGGTGCCAGCGCGCCCCAATACCACCGGACCGCCTGCGGCGACACCGTTTCGGGCGCGGCGAACAGCTTACGCTTCAACGCGGCGGAAGGCCGACGCGGCGTCCACGAGCGCAATTGTTTCTCGGGTAAATTCGTTTCGTTCATAAATGACTCCTTCCAGTTTGCCTTTGATTTTCTGCAATCCATAGCGATACCGCCCCGCCACCGTGTTCGGCGACGTTTCCAGCAACCCGCCGATTTCCTCAAACGTGCAACCGTGCCAGATCTTCAGCACAATGACTTCGCGCTGATCCACCGGCAATTCCGCCAAGCACGCCATCGCCGCCCGTTCCTCCGGCGTTTCCCCATCCGTGCGCTCAAACCAACGTAACGATTCCCACTCCCGGGTTAGTCGCCGCCAGAGCGAGCGCCGATAGTTCAGCGCCCGATTCCGGAAACTGCGCACCGTGTAATGTTCTGGCTGCGATGGCGGCGTCGCACGCTGCAGCAACGTCATAAACGTTTCTTGCAACACATCCTCCGCCTCGCCGTGGCCCAACCCCAAGGCGCGGCCATAGAGAATCAATTCCGCCGCTTTCGCGTCGTAGAGCGCTTCGCACCAATGTTTGTTTTCACTCACTTTCACTCCATAGACACCACACCCGGCAAATTTGTATAAACTATTTTCAGGAACGATTTTTCCGCTTTTCCAGCTTTCCTTATTCGTCCTGCCTCTTAACTTCCTCGCATGGAATCTCTGCACGCACCGTGGCGCATTCAATATATCCTCGCGCCCAAGACCGAGGACAAGGCTGGCTTGTTCGCCCGCATCGGGCAATCGACCGATGACGAAGGCAATTACGTCATCGCCCGCGACCGTTCCTGCTATGCGTTGTTGAATCGCTATCCTTACAACGGCGGACATCTCATGGTCGTGCCGTATAAAGAAGTGGCGGACCTCAATGGCCTCACCGACGAGGAAGTGACCGATCTGTGGAAACTCGCGCGGCGTTGTATCAACGCCCTCACTGCCGTCATGCGCCCGGATGGTTTCAACGTCGGCATCAATCTCGGCAAAGTCGCGGGCGCGGGCATCGCGGAACATCTGCACATCCACATCGTCCCGCGCTGGAGCGGCGACACTAACTTCATGCCCGTCCTCGGCCAGACCAGCGTCGTGCCGGATGCGTTGACGGAGATCGCGGCGAAGTTGCGGACGGAATTTGCAAAGTGATTCTCGAGCCAAAGATGGACACAGATGAAACTCAGATAAAAAATTGAGCGGCGAACTTTCAGCATCTGTGTTTCATTTGTGAAAATCTGTGGCTAATAAGTTTTCCCCGCAGCTCGTTATTTTGTGAGGTTTAAGCCTCAACGATTGACAGCGCGGTTTTATTTTCGGAAATTCTCGGCTCCAATCACCTATTTGATATGAGCCAAAACGCCATTTCCACGCAATCTCTGCAACAAGCTGGTCGCACGTTCCCGCCGTCGCCCGAAGTCGTCAGCCACGCGCTGCTCAACGAAGCTCAGTTCAACGCCATGTATGAACGCTCCGTGAATGACTCGGAAAAATTCTGGATGGAGCAATCCGCCACGCTCGAATGGTTCAAGAAGCCGACGCACGCCCGCAAGTATGAGTGGAGCACCGACAAGCGCGTCATCCAACACACTTGGTTCGAAGATGGTGAAATGAATGTCACGGTGAATTGCCTTGATCGTCATCTCAAGACCATCGGCAACAAGACCGCGATCATCTGGCAGGGCGAACCCGAGGAAGACGTGAAGCACATCACTTACGCCGAGCTGCACAAAGATGTCTGCAAGTTCGCCAACGTTCTCAAATCCCTTGGCGCAACCAAGGGCGACCGCGTCGCGATTTACATGCCGATGATTCCCGAAGCCGCTGTAGCGATGCTCGCGTGTGCGCGCATCGGTGCGATTCACTCGATTGTCTTCGGTGGTTTCAGTTCTGATTCGCTTGCCGGTCGCATCAATGATTCCGAATGCAAATTGCTCATCACCGCGAACGTCTCGCTCCGCGCTGGAAAATCGCTCGCGCTCAAGCAGCTTGCGGACAACGCGCTCACGCATACGCCGAGCATCCAGAAAGTTGTCGTCGTGAAACGCAATGACGAACCGTGCAACATCGTCGCCGGACGCGACGTGTGGTATCACGAATTGATGGCCGCGCAACTCGATGCCAACTGCCCGCCGGAAAAGATGAACGCCGAAGATTATCTCTTCATCCTCTACACCAGTGGTTCCACCGGCAAACCGAAGGGCGTTGTCCACAGCACCGCTGGTTATCTCCTTTGGAGCGCCATCACGCACCGCTACGTTTTTGATATCCACGAGAACGATGTTTACTTCTGCACCGCCGACATCGGTTGGGTGACCGGCCACAGCTACGTGGTTTACGGCCCGCTTTGCAATGGCGGCACCACGCTCATGTTCGAGGGCGTTCCCACTTATCCCGACGCCGGACGTTTGTGGCAAATCGTCGAGAAGTTCAAGGTCAATTCTTTCTACACTGCCCCCACCGCCATTCGCGCACTCATTCGGCTCGGCGACGAATGGCCGGCCAAACACAATCTTACGTCACTCCGCGTCCTCGGTAGCGTCGGCGAACCCATCAATCCCGAAGCGTGGATGTGGTATTACAAACACATCGGCGGCGAACGCTGTCCCATCGTGGATACCTGGTGGCAGACCGAGACCGGTGGGCATCTCATCACGCCGTTGCCCGGTGCGCACACGCTCAAACCCGGTAGTGCCGGACGCGCTTTCTTTGGCGTCGAGCCCGTGGTGTTACGCGACGACGGCTCCGAGTGCAAACCGAACGAAGGTGGCAAACTCTGCATCAAACATCCGTGGCCCGGCATCATGCGCACCACTTGGGGCGACCATGATCGCTTCATCAACACCTACTTCGCCACTTACAAGGACATGTATTTCACCGGCGACGGCTGCCGCGTGGATGCCGACGGCGACTACTGGTTGCTCGGCCGCGTGGACGATGTCGTCAATGTCTCCGGTCACCGCATCGGCACCGCCGAAGTGGAGAGCGCGCTCGTGAGCCACGCGAAAGTTGCCGAAGCCGCCGTTGCGCCCATGCCGCACGACATCAAAGGCCAGGCGCTTTATGCGTTCGTGACGTTGAAAGACGGCATCCACGAAAGCGAAGAGTTAAAGAAAGAACTCGCGCAACACGTCCGCAAAGAGATCGGTGCCATCGCCGTGCCGGATAAGATCCAGTTCGCGCCGGGCCTGCCGAAGACGCGCTCCGGTAAAATCATGCGCCGCATCCTGCGCAAGATCGCCGAGAACCAGACCGACCAGATTGGCGATACCAGCACGCTCGCCGACCCCGGCGTGGTGGACGCGCTGGTCAAGGGGAAACAGTGATGAGCCAGCTAAGAGTTGCCTTTGCTCGCCGATGAAAAACCGGGAATGACCAACCTAGTTACTGATGGACAGCGACTTGAAAACGAAATACGTTCCCAACCAGATAAAGGATAGGCTGCACAGGCCGTCGTCCATTATCTGTTAGGTGTCATTTTGTATGTCACAGATTCGCATTGATATGTTGAGGCCGAAGCGGATGATGGTTTTTTTACCACAGCCGCCGAAGGATGTTCGGATGTCCAACTTGCGGAGCGAGATTTCAAACGGGCCGATTGGTGATTCATTGTTTGCCTTGGTTGAGGTTGGTAAGGACGTTTCGGTTGCGCTTCTGGCATCTTGGCTTTATGACCGCATTAAACAGTATGACGCCGAACGCATAAAGATTAACGGTCAGGAGCCAGCGGACAGATCTGACTTTGATCGCATCGTTGCCGAGAGTGTTCAGATAGGTAAGAACGATTGAGTTGATGCTTGTGATTATCACACCCATGACACCTAACCAGATAGAATGAGAAGGCAGAGACCCGGTGTCAGTGACTGGGTTACTCTACTCTGCCTATGAAAACTAAAACTACCAAAACCCCTCCCTCCGTCGTTCTAACTCCCGCTGCTCGGGTCTGTGCTGCGGGCTTTAT
>CAIWFB010000260.1 GCA_903911825.1 uncultured Verrucomicrobia subdivision 3 bacterium | reverse complement strand
GGCACGGCATCGTCCGGACGGATCCAATTACTGCGCTCGGTGATTTCAACACCGGCGGCGTCCACGCCAACGATGAAATAAAATTCGCTGCCGCCATCGGGCGCGAACTGGCGGGCATCGCCATACATCCAATAATCTTCAGTGAGAAACCACGACGCGCCGCCGTTGAGGCTCGTCCACACGTTCCACTTGTGCGGATTCGCCAAGGCCCAATCCCACCGCAGCAAATCGGGATACGCCGCGCGCAGCACGGGCGCGGGCAGCAGAGTGGGCAGTGCGCCACGCACGCGCTTGCGGCGACGGTCTTGTGCCCAGAGCGCGAGGAAGCTACGCCGGTTAATGTTCGGGAGCGTCAGCATTTTTCTTTTTGCGCTTCGGTTGCGGCGAAACTGGCGTGGACTCCGGCGCTGCAAATTCAGCCGGTGCAACCGGTGGAATTTCCACAGCTTCAACGTGCGCTGGCTCCGCCGTGACTGGCGGTGACAGCGGCATTGTTGTCACCAACGGTGGCCCGTCCGGTAGAGACTCCTCCTCGATGAGCGGTCGGCGCTTCCGGCGGATAATGGGTAAAAGTTGATTCATGATTTTGAAGAGAGGCGGAGCGCGGTTTTCATTCCGCACTCCGCACTCCGTGTTCCGCACTCAATTGTGGTCGATGGCGACCATGCGGACGTTTTTGTTTTCAAAAACGCGCGTCCAGTTCGCGCCGTTCTCCAACTCCGCGTTGGTCGGCGTGTCACCGGCCACGGCGGCGGAAGTGAACTTCACACCGCGCGGATGCAGGATGTAACGACGCCGGTTAATCAGCACCGTGTCGCTGTCCAGCGGCACGCGAGCGATTTCGACACCCTCGGTCCCCTGGCCACCTTGCAGCGGCGCGGATTCCAGCGGCGCGACACCTCGCGCAAACGCACCCGGACCGAACAGGTAGCTCGTGTAAACCACGCCATCCGTCGTGCCCGCGCGCGTCGGCAGGTTGTCATCCACGATCACGCGCCGGCCCTGGAACGTCTTGATCTGCGCCTTGCCCTCGCTGTCGGGAACAAAGTCGATCAAGTCCAGCTTGCGCAACGCTGCTTCCGTCGCACTGTGCAACGCCACGGCCGTCAAGCGGTCGCCGCGATCACCGAGCTTCACGGTGGCATCCACAAACGTGGAACCGTTGAGCCGAGTCGTTGCCGACTGACCCGCGACCGTTTCACTCGCAATGGCGAGTTTATTGCCCGCCATCGAACCCGCTGCGAAGATGCCTTTCAGCGACGACACCACCAGCGTCTGATCCACTCGCGCCCAGTAGTCGCCCACAAGGTCGATAATCGCCTGCATCGGATCGTCACCGGAGACCACCTTCGCCAGATGATTCACACTCCACACCTGCGCATCGTTTTGGATGCGCGCGATGTCCTTGTCGCTGCCGATCTTGTTCACCGCCAGCGTCGCGCTGTCGCTCAGGAGCTGGCGCGTTGCCGTCAGATCCTTCCAAAACGGCATCATGACCTCGCGCCCGCCACCGGCCGCCAGGACGTCAAACTCCGGCGCGTGTTCCACAATGCCGCTCTGCACAAACGCACTCAGTTGGGCAGTGCGTTCAATCGCATACCGTTCGAATTCTGTGGGGATGATGATGTCCGCCACGGCTGTCTTGCTCATAATTTTACCTTTCTATTTTGTTCGGGCGGTGTTGATGCACCGCCCAAGTTGGTTCAAGCAGAAGCCTTGAGCCGGGCGGCCAAGCCGGGATCAGACTTTTGCAGTTTCATCTGCTCCGTCAGATTCCAGGATTCCTGACGAAACGGATTTTTCGTTGTCCGCGCCGAAGCCGCGGCGCCCCCGGCACCGTTGCTGGCAGCCCCGCCACCAGCGTTGGCTTCAAAAAGATGCGGAGCGTCGGACACCTGCGTGTCCATCCACTCCTCCAAAGTCATGGGCGTGATGCCGTCTTTGCCGTAACGCACCGTCTTGCCGTTGGCTTCAAACGCCTGCGGCACACCCTTCACCAGCTTGAACGTCTGACGGGCGCGCGCCGTGATGTCCGGCAAGGCTGTCGGGCGCAGGCCGCGTTTCGTGGCGGCGGTGAGCACGCCTTGATCAATCTGGATCGCGGTGAGCTGGGCGAAATACGCATCGCGTTCGCCGGTCACGGAGGTCAATAACTTGTCGGAATCGACCTTCTGCGCCTTGAGCTTGTCGGTCAGCACTTCCTGAAACTTCCCGTCCTTCAGGCGCTGCTCTTCTTCCAGCCGCAGCTTCTCGGCCGCGAGCTGGCGCACGGCTTCGGGATCAATGCCCTCGAAGCGGGCATCACGTTCTTCGATCTGCTTGCGCAATTCGATGTTGTGGTCACGCAATTCATCGGCCTTGGC
>CAIWFB010000259.1 GCA_903911825.1 uncultured Verrucomicrobia subdivision 3 bacterium | reverse complement strand
TGCAAGTGCTCGGTCAAATGGTTGATGCGGTGCGTGAGCAGCGCGACTTGCACGTCGGCAGAACCAGTGTCCTTCGCGTGCGTTTTGAATGTTTCGATCGTCTTCGTCTTTGCTTCCATAGATAAATGAGTTCGAGAAGATAATTATTCACAGGCTAGCTGTAAAGCGAATTAAACCGCCAAACGGGAACAGTTCCAGACCAATTTGACCTTGGTTTGTCGGGTCAGTTTAAAGTTTTCGCCAATCCGCAAGCCCGCCACCCAAAAGATTTCGCCGCCAACGGTCGTGGCTAAAACTAGGCGGCGGCGCTGCGCAGCGGGAAGTTTGGCGTTCACAAACAAATCCTGCAACTTCACGGGCGATTTCAGGCCAATCGGCTGAAACCGGTCGCCCGCCTGCCAGTGGCGCAAAATGATTTCATCGCCCACCTGATCGGCATCAAAAGCTTCCTGAAAGTCGAACTGACCAGCTTTAGGATTGGGTTTCCGCTTATCCGGAACGGAACGAACACGTTTTCTCATCCAAGAAAATTGGTAGCCACCGAACGCCACCGCACCTGAAGCCAAAGCGGTCTTCAATACGTCGGCGCTAAATTTTTCAGCTTCGATCTTCCGCCAGACTAATTTCCCGGCCACGCAGGCAGTGGATACCCCCCCGGCTAAACTCACATACTTTCCGGCTTGAAGGCGCAGTTGCTCGACCAAATCAAAATCTGCGACCACGCCACGTTCCATCAGTTGACCCAGTAAGACCCTGCGCTGGACAGCCACCGGAAGCGTGGCAAACGACGGCTCCGATTGAGCCAACCATGCTCGCGCCGCCGCAGCTACCATTTCTGATTCCGCGCCGACAATTTCCATCAATCGCAAAACCGTTTTCGTCAGCGCCGGCTGATATTGCTGCTCCAGTAAAGGCAGTAGCTCATGCCGCACTCGATTGCGGAGATGATCGGTAGAGAAATTCGAAGCATCCGTGCGGAAAATGATTTTGCACTCCCGCGCCCGCTGCAACAGGTCAGCTTTCGTGAACGCAAGCAGCGGGCGGATAATCGAAATCGTTTTGTCGGCCGGCGAGGGCGAAGGCGACTTCATGCCTGATAAAGCGGCTCCGCCGGCTCCCCGAAAAAGTCGCAGGAAAAACAATTCCACTTGATCATCCGCGTGGTGCGCCGTAGCGATGAGCGTCAGCTTTTGCCGCCGGGCTGTGCCGGCCAGAAACTCGTGACGCAGTTCGCGTGCTGCCATTTCAATCGAAAGATGCGCCCGCTGGGCAAAAGTTTTCACTTCCGCCCGCCCAACAAAGACCTTCAACCGATAACGCTTCGCCACCTGCACCACCAACTTTTCATCAGCCTCACTGGCAGCACCGCGCAGTTGGTGGTTAAAGTGTGCCACCGAAATTTTCCAGCGATTCAATTTAGCCAGCGACAGCAGCACCCGCAGCAAGACCATGGAATCCACGCCGCCAGAAACAGCCACGAGAATTTTCTGGCCGCGCGGCAAGGGCCCGTGCTTTTCGATGTCAGACGCGACACGCTGGAGGAATTGGCTCACGCGACCAGCATGCCGTTTTTCCACGCGGCGGGCAAGTGGCACACAAGCCTCAGGGAAGCAATTTTAAGCGGTAGAAGCGGCTCACAAAATTCGTGGCCTGCGCATCGGTGAATCGCCAGACACCGGTTATGTCCAATGTATTGGTGGCCACTGGCTCCCAGCTACCGAGAATAAAATCCAAAGTGCTTTCCAAAACGTAAGTGGACCCGTAGCCACCGTTCAGCGTTAAACTAAAGCCTGACGGCTGACTGGCGACACTGGAAATATCCGGCGCGGCATTCGTTTGCGGCACGACGGTGACATTGACCGTTTGAAAATTTGTCCCGCCAAAATCGTCGCGCACTGTGCACACGAACTGGTCATTCACATAATTGGGATTGGTGTAAAAGAGCACGTTCGAGGTGTTCGGGAGAATCACGCCATTGGTGCTCGCCGCTACGCTAGCAATCGTAAGCACATCACCATCGGCATCGCTCCAATTGGTCGCCAAATCGGGGACGGCAATATTCAAATCCAACCCGGCGACTAGGGTGTAAAATGCCGATGAAATCTGCGGAGGATGATTCGTGGTGACTTGCCAGAGCTGGTTGGTGGCAGGGAAATAATTCTCATCGCCCGAATAAATGGCGACCACGAGATTCGTGCCTCGCGGCAAGTTAGTCAGGTTGGTGCTCGTGGCGAAACCTGCCGCCAGCGGCTCCAAATCAAACGGGGTCCCATTGGTTAGAAACTGCACGGCGCCGGTGGCATTGGTCGGCGTGACTGCGGCCGTAACATTTAAATTATCCAAGTATCCATCCGGGTTTATGGGCGACACCAGCGCGAGGCTGGACGAAAGGAGGTTGACCGTCAGCTTGGCCAGCATACTAGTGCTCACACCCGCCGCCGAGGTGACCAGCACTGAATAATTTCCCGCGACGCTCTGGTTGACGTTAGCGAGCACCAGCAGGTTATTGGTTTCATTGGACAGCACCAAATCATTAAAAAACCACTGTAACGCGACCGGGGTGCAACTCGCGGAGGCGACACTAAAAATCACAGTAGCTCCGGCGAGATTGGTCTGGCTTTGCGGTTGGCTGAAGATGACCGGCAACGTGGTATCGCGGACTTGCAGAATGTTGGTGGAGTAACTGGTGTTACCAAACGCATCGCTGACCGAAATGATCACCAAGTTGGTGCCCAAGGCTAAAACAGAGTTGTTCGTCGGGGATTGCGCAAATTGCAACGGGCCCGAAAAATCCGTGGCCAGAATAAAATTGGTGCCCGTCACATCAGGCATGACGGCGCTACAATTTCCATCCAGAGACCAGACGAGATTAGTGAAGCTCCACGAAATCACAGGCGCCGTGGTATCGCGGACAATGATGACGCGGCTGACGCTATTGGAATTACCACTGCTATCCGTGACGAGGTAAACCAGCGTGTTCGTGCTGATGACATGGCTATCCACAACTCCGTTAATCTGGGCAGAAACAATTTCCGAACACGTATCGCTGTAGGACACCCCCAGATCAGTGAATACCGAACCCAATTCGACCAGCATTGGATTAGCGCCATTGAGCACAATGACTGGTGGCGTCAGATCGCGCACCACGATGCGGTTGGTGGAAAACAATTTGTTGCCCGAGGCATCCGCTACGGTGAGCACTACGAGATTGGTTCCCAGTGATAGCACCGCTGCGTTGGTCGGATTTTGCGTGATGGTGAGTGACCCGGATAAATCGGTGGCGAGAATAAAATTTGTCCCGGTCACATTGGTCATCAAAGCGACACAGTTCGCATCGGTCACCAACGTTAAGTTGGTGAAGCTCCACGAAATCGCGGGCGCGGTCGTGTCACGCACGATGACGGTGCGCGTGACGACATTGGTGTTGCCGTTGCCATCAATGGATTGATAAGTCAGCGTATTCGTGCCAACGACGTTGAGGTTGACCGTGCCGTTGGTGGTGACTGACACCGGGCCAGCACACGCATCAGTGGCACTGGCGCCGGGGTCGAAGAATACTGAGCCGAGTTCGTTCGTCAATCTGGCCAGCCCATTCAAGGTAATGACGGGTGCGAGCGTGTCGCGCACGGTCAACACGGCATTAGTGTTCAAAGCCGCATATGAATTCGTGACCAATACGGCGACGGTGTGATTCGGCAGGTGAACATTCGTGAGCGAGAGCGTTGAATTGGTCGCGCCAGCAACCGGCGAACCGTCGAGACTCCATTGAATAGCCAGCGGCGCGGTGCCGCCCAAAGTTACCGTATAGCTAATGTTGCTGCTGCATTCCAAGGTCCGGTTCGTCAGCGAAGAACTGCTGATTGTCGGCGGTAAGACAACATTGAGCGCGGCGATACTGCTAGTGACAACCCCATAAACATTCGTGATGACTAGGGTGTAATTCGCGGAACTGTTGGTGGTGATGCCGGTCAGATTCAACACATTGGTAGTTGCCCCGGAAATCCCCGCGCCGTTGACGAGATTGGTGCCATTCTTTTTCCACTGATAATTCAAAGGCAGAGAACCGCTCGCGGTAGCATTAAAAACCGCCGTGCTACCCGTCAGAAGTGTCAGGTTGGTCGGCTGGGTGAGCACGACTGGAATCGCGCCGACATTGAGGAACGCGACGCTGCTGGTGACGGCTCCATAGGCATTGGTGAGCACGAGACTGTAGCTGCCGATGTCGTTCGTCGTCACCGTGGTGAGTGATAAAATATTCGTCGTGACGCCGGAAATCGTTCCGCTCGCCAGTAAGTTGGTTCCGTTGAGCAGCCATTGAAAATTCAGCGGCGGCTGTCCGACCGCGCTGGCACTGAGCGAAACATTGGCACCATTGGTCACGTTACGGCTGGACGGCTGGCTGATGAAGCCCGGACCCGGAGCCAGCGTGTTGATCAGATTCACTCCGTTGGGCGTGCCCAAGCCGGTGGCCAGATCGTAACCGTTGGTGGCATTAAAAAATCCGGGCGCGTTCGTGCCGATGTTGTTACCAACGGTGATATCATGAAAACAATTCACGTAGTTTGTGGTGGTTGCCAGAGTGTAGAGGACCGGATTCAGGAAGCCGACGGTGGTGCCGCTGGAAGCCACGGATTGCTGATTCAGCAACGCGCAAAATCCCGCCCATAACGGTGCCGCGCAACTGGTGCCGGCGAGTGGATTAGTCACAGACGTGCTGCCGGAAGTGTAGCAAACACTGACGCCATCACCGGTGAGCGCCACGTCAGGAATATTTCTGAACGTCGCCGAGCCTTGCGTCGCATTCGTATCCAAGTTCGTCTGCCAATAAGGAAGGCCATAGTAAGTGCTGACGCCACCGCCAGACCCGACGTTCGCAAACGTGCCGCCGAAAGCATTGTAGTTCCAAACTTTTTCGGACGACCAGGAAGCTCCAGAGCCATTCATCGTCAACGTCGTGCCGCCGACGCACGTCAGATTTGTGCTGCTGACCGGCGCGTTGATCTGGGCTGAATTATCCAAAATCTGCGCCCCGGTGTAAGCGTCGCTGTCGCCCGAGGCTTGGAAAAAAGATTGTCCCTGCGTGATCATTTGCTTGAGCGCATTGTCCACCGAAACGGTCGGACCACCGCTCCAAGTCCACGACGAACTTAATTGTTTGGCCAGATTATCCGAGGCCATACGACTCAGAATAGAACTGGGATTCACCGATTTGATTTCATAGACAATGACCTGAGATAACTGCGGAGCCATGGCAATCGACATTTCAATATCCAGCGCCACCTCGTTATTATTGGCCGTGGTGGGCGTGCCTCCTGGGAGAACGATATTGGTCAGCGGAACGAAATTCGTCAGCCCAATCATTTTCTGATAATTCGTGACGTCGGATTTAAAATAATCAGAAAACTGCAAGAGCCCGACCGTCTGCCCCGCCCCCGTGAGCGGCGTGCCGGGCGCGTAAGCATTGCGAAAATCTTTCCCCGCGTAATAACCGCTTGGCCCCGAGCCGCCCAGCGACTTAATTTTGAGCGGATCAACCAAATGCGACATCGGTTTGGGTAAGCCGTAATCGCTCAAGCCCCAAACATCGGCCACCGGCAGATTCGTCGGCACCGTCGGCTCGGTATCTGGCGCAAAAAAATTTCGCGACTCGCGGGGATGCCGGTAATTTCGTAGCGTGATGTGAAAGGCGCGTTCTGCATCGCCGGATGGCATCTGCACATCCAGCACCAACCGATTGCTGTGGGTTCCGATGATTGTAAAGCCACTGGTAAGCGCGAAGTTTTTCACCGCCAAATAATCCGCCTCGCTCGGCCCAAAGCGCGCAACGAATTCTGCCGGCGTAATAAATTTCCGGTAGTTCGGACTTTGCGGATCAGCTAATTGTTGAATGAATTGATCCAACGCAGCTTCGTTCCGCAACGGTAAACCAATCGCCAGCGTGAGACGATTGGTCGGCGCGAACCGGCTCTGGGAAATCAAGCGGCTGACCGCCGCCGGAACATGGCCCGGCAAGGTTTTCTGCTCAGCCGCAGTGGCATTCATCACCAAAGCGGCCAGCAAAAAAAACAACCCGCCGCGAATTTTTTTGAGGATCGCTTTCATGAGCACATCAAAGTCGGTTCGCTGAGCTTAGGGCACTTGCAACAAACGATAAAATTTTTGAGGAAAATTGCTGGTGTCTGTATCTACCACATTCAAAACAGTGTTGGTGGCCATGACCGGTGCGCCCAGATCATGCCAAGCTGGCTGGGCTAAATCCGTTTTGTATTGCACCTGATATTGAAAACCGGCGGTCACGGCGAAAGTAAAATTAAACGTGCCGCGATTCGGCATCACCGCATGGCTGGCGACCGCCAGCAATTTCGGCGCGCCCACGGGTTTGAGGCTCACATCATCGAGCGCCAAATAATAAGGATCGTCCTGAAAATTAAATTCCAACAGCGAGCCGCTGTTGGCAGCCGTGACGGTGAATTGCAGGTTGAACCAGTTTGTAGTCGGAATATTCACGCGATCAAAAATGGTCGTGCCCTCCCATTTCACGATCAATTCATTTGGGGTCGCCCCGTGGGTATTGACCGGATTATTCAGCCAAAAAGAAAGCAAGTAATTTTGGCCCGCCACAGTGGGCAGGACTTGCGACAAGCTGCCAAGAGTCCCCGTCTGGCCCAAAGCTGCACCGCGCTGCCCGGTATGAAAAAGATTGCGGGTGCTGGAGACGGTCGTGTTGGCGGCGGCCAGCGTCCAGCCAGTAAAATTACCGGTTTCAAAACCGCCATTGGCCACCACATTTTGGCCGACGCGCAACGTGAACGGGATGGTTTGAATTTTTTGATTCTTGCTATCCGTCACCGTGAGGGAAGTTTTATAGATACCCGCCGCCAGTTTGTTGGCATTAGTGGTCATCGCCACGGTGATCGTGGCTTGGCCGTAGTTCCCAGCGACCGCGCCAGTGGAGGCCAGCACCGCCAGCCATGTGGCGGGCTTGCTGACTTTCCAGACGGCGGACGTAGCCCCCCGATTTAAAATGGTCAAGTCCATCGTCGCCACGTCAAAGGGGCCGCCGACCGCGCCATTGGCGGTGAAACCGTTCGTCGGGGTGACTGATAAAACCGGCAACACCTGTAATTTGAAGGCGATCGTCTGGCCCACGTGGGAAGTGCGGTTGGTGAACTTCAGGCTCGCCGTGAAATTTCCCACCGCCAGATTCGTGGTGGCGCTGTTGTAATTTAAAATCACATTCGTCGTGTCGCCTGCCGCCAGCATGCCGCCGACGGGGGAAATTTTCAACCAGGTCACGACATTCGAGTTGAGCAGCGACCAATTCAAAACGGCGGCGCTATTATTGGTCAGCGTGATGACCGCTGGCGCAGGATTGAATGGCCCGCCCTTAGCTCCGCTGACCGTAAAACTATTGGCGGAAAATATCCCCAATGGTTCCCCCGCCCCGCTCTGACCGACGAGCGCATCAATCAATTGAGTGCTCGCAGGCGTGCCCCAACCGGTGCAGAGATCATAGCCGGACACGGCGTAAAATAAATTGGGGCTGCTATTCCAAGTGTTATCGCCGCTGGTGATATCGTGAAAACCTTGTGCGTAATTCGAACTGGTGCCGAACGCATAAACCGCTTGATTGATCAGCCCGACCGCCGGCCGGTTCAAAGCTGCCGCTCGCTCATTCGCCAAAGCCATGAAGCCCGCCCACAACGGCGCCGAGCAACTCGTCCCCGCCACTGAACCGGATTGGCCGTTGTCATGCGTGTAAAAAATATTTTCCGCCGTCAGCGAAACGTCGGGAATATTTCGTTGGGCGGACGAACCTTGGCTGGCGGTGAAATCAATATTCGTTTGCCATGTGGGGATTGCGTAGTAACTGCTGATACCGCCACTGCTGCCATTGCCGCCGCCCCAGTTCCAAACCGTTTCCGCACTCCACGCGCCACCCGGCCCGGTCGTGGTCAACGTCGTGCCGCCCACTTGTGTGATGTAAGGCGAACTGGACGGCATATTGGCCAGTGAAGCGCCATCCACTGCATTGGCCGAATTCACGCCTGTAGTGAACGCATCGCTATCGCCCGACGCATTGAAAAACGATTGTCCCTGAGCCGCCATCTGTTTGAAAATCGCGTCCGTCGTCGTGCTCGGCCCGCCGCTCCAACCCCAGGAACAGCTCAAATTTTTCACCGTGTTACTGGCGGCCATCCGGTTCAACACGTCTTCCGGCAAGCCATTCGGCCCGCCGGTGAAAATGATGATTTTTGCCAAGCCCGGAGCCATCGCCATCGCCATCTCAATATCCAAAGCCACTTCGCCATTGCCGTTGGCCGTTGGCCGCCCGCTGTAATTACCAATCAAAATCGTTTCCACAGGAATCGAAGAAATCCCGGCAGCCGTTCGATACGCCGTGATGTCACTAGCGTAAAAGCCATCAAACTGCAGCAGCCCCACTATCTGCCCTGCCCCCGTCAGCGTGGTGCCAGGCAAATACGCGGCCCGAAAATCATTGCCCATAAAGTCACCGCCCGCAGCGGAACCGGATTTGGGCACCGCCTGCGCCGCCGCCGTTTTCGGTTTCACCAGTTTGGGAAACGGTTTTTGAAAATCACTCAATCCGCTCACATCCGTCACGGCCAGATTAGCCGCCACGGTCGGTTCCGTGTCCGGGGCGAAAAATTCACGCGCTTCCGTCGGATGTTGAAAACGCCGCAGCTTGAGACGAAACGCGCGTTCTACCGCCGCCGTCGGCCCCGCGACATCGAGCAAAAGCCGGTTACCATGCTCGCTCGTGATCCGCAAACCATAGTCACTCGCAAATTGTTTTACGGCCGCATAGTCAGCTTCCGTCGGCCCAAAACGGGCGGTGAATTCCTCTGGCGTCAGATAGCGCCGAAAGTTCGGACTGGCAGGGTCATAAACCTCGTCCAAAAATTTCTGCAAGCCCGGCGCATCCCGCAAAGCCACCCCAATCGCCAAATGGATCTCGTTCGTCGCCGGCCAGTCCCCTTGCACCGCGAGTTTTCGAGTGATCGCCGGCACATGCCCGGGCAAGGTTTTCCAATTTTCGCCAAAAACAGGACAGACCCCCACCGCCCAAAGCAAGCTCAAAAGGCTAAAAGCCCTGAAAACAGACGTTTTATTCGACATGATTAGATTAAAATTAGCCGCCGACAACTCAAGCAAACCACATTCCACAATGGGCTGGCACCAGTATTCCTTAGAAAATAAACGGCTTTTGCGCCAAGTCAATTTGCCGCGAATAATAATTTGGCCCGCGCGCTTTCCGCTTTCCGCCTTCCGCTTTCCACTTTAGTTTCTGTCCGTGTCCGTCAAATTCACCATCCTCGGCAGCGGCTCCAGCGGCAATTGCGCCTACGTCGAGACCGCCGAAGCTCGCATCCTCGTGGACGCCGGATTTTCGCCGCTGCACATCCGCAAACGCCTTGCCACCATCGGCAAGACGCCGGAAAATTTGACCGCCATCCTCATCACCCACGAACACTCCGATCACATCGCAGGTATTCTTGGCCTCGCCGATAAATTTCACATCCCCGTTTATTGCAACCGTGGCACGCAAGACGGCACCGTCTGGGCCTTCAAAGCCAAGTTCGCCAGCAAAAAAAATCTCGCCCTCGACGGCCCCGATGCCACCGCCACGCTCAAAGCCAAAGTGGATTGGCGGCTCTTCAACAACGGCGCCAGTTTTGAGATCGGCGATGTCGGCATCGATACCTTTTCCATTCCACACGACGCCCAAGATCCCGTCGGCTACATTCTCCGCACCAGTGCGGGCAACATCGGTTTTGCCACCGACCTTGGCCACGTCACCAAGCTCGTGACCGAACGCATTCGCACCGCCAACGTCCTCGTGCTCGAATCCAATCACGACGTGAAAATGCTGCAAGACTGTCCGCGCCGTTCGTGGGCGTTGAAGCAACGCATCCTCGGCCGCCACGGCCACATCTCCAACGTCACCGCCGCCGAAACCGTCGCACAAATCATGTCCGCCGATTTGAAACAACTTTACCTCGCGCACTTGAGCCGCGAGTGCAACACGCACAAACTGGCCGAACACATCATGGCCGAACAGCTCCACCACATCGGCGCGAATCATGTAAAAATGCAGATTGCTGGGCAGGATGAGCCGTGTAAAACACTCGAGTTTTAAGTTTAAATCATTATGCGTATTCCAGATGAAGTAAGAAAATGTGTTGTCTATCTAGGATTGGAAGAATCCATCGGATCAACAATGCAGAAAAAATATCGTGGAACTGGATTTTTTGTCGGAATTCAGTCAACTAAAATCCCTGGGGCATCATATCTTTACTTGGTCACAGCCAAGCACGTTGCGACAAAATTAATAGGCAAAACATTTTACGTTAGATTAAATACAACAAACGGAAAATCACTAGACATACCATGCAATCCTTCCAGATGGTGGTTCCACCCAACAGATGATGCGGCGGATGTTGCAATTCTACCACTAGGATTAGACCAGCAAAAATTTGAATTTGTGGCGATTCCCTCCGAAATGTTTTTGACCGAAGTAATTAGAAAATTAAAAGGCATAGGAGCAGGCGATGAAATATTCATCACAGGTCTTTTTGTCCATCACAAGGGAAATGCAAAAAACATCCCAATCATGCGGATGGGAAATATCGCCATGGTTCCCGATGAAAGAATTCCCATAACAAACTTCGGCGACATGGAAGCTTATTTAATTGAAGCCCGTTCAATAGGTGGTTTAAGCGGGTCTCCGGTCTTTGTGATTGAGGTAGTTGATCCGCTGGATAGGCGAATACATTTATTAGGACTGATTCAAGGACATTGGGATGTTAAGCCAGAGACTATTATTGATGAGGCAACCGAAGACTCGGAAACAAGAGCCGGCGTTAATGTGGGAATTGCAATTGTGACGCCAGCTTCAAAAATATTAGAAATAATCAACTGTAACGAAATGCAAAAATTGCGCGACGATTTGGAAGCATCACAAATCTCCAAGGCATGACTCTCTTGAGCATCCAAAAAATCTCCTCGCTCGACCGCCCCGAACTCGAACCATATCGCACGCTCAAACGTTCGGGTGCGCATGCGGCGCTCGGCATTTTTGTAGTGGAAGGCGATAAGGTTTTGGTCAAGTTGCTGGAGAGCGATTTCACGGTGATCTCGCTGTTGATCATCGAGGAACGCTTTGCGGAATTTGAAGCGCAGTTGCAAGCGCGCCCCGAAAAGGAAATCGCCGTTTTCACCTGCGAGAAAAAATTACTCTCTGAACTCGTCGGTTTCGATCTGTATCAAGGCGTGCTGGCGATCGCCAAAATCCCTGAAGTGTTGTCGTTGGAAAAAATTCTCGCCACCAGTCCGTCGCCGCGTTTTTTGGTGGCGATGGATGGGATGTCAAATGCAGAAAACGTCGGCACCATCATGCGCAACTGCGCGGCACTCGGCGTGCAGGCACTCATCGCCAGTGAAACGTGCAGCGACCTATTTTTACGCCGCACGGTGCGTAATTCGATGGGCACAGTTTTCCGGCTACCTTCCTTCAAAAGTAACAACTTGGTCGCGACGTTGCGGGAACTGCGCGCTCACGGAATTCGTTCCATTGCCGCGCATCCGCACACGGACAAAAAAATGTTATCTCAGGCTAATTTTTCCGGCGATTGCTGCGTCGTTTTGGGCAGCGAAGGTCACGGCATTTCGCCCGCAGTGCTGGCGGCATGCGATGAAGCCGTGGCGATTCCGATGACGAACGATGTGGATTCGCTCAATGTCAGTGCCGCCGCCGCCGTTTTTCTTTACGAAGTGAATCGGCAACGCGGGCAAGCTTAAGGCTCAGGGCTTGATATTTTCCAAAACCACTTCGGTGCGCGGGCGGTTGCCGCTAGGTTGCAAGGTGGTGAACAATCCTTTCCAGAAGCCAAATCCGTATAAAATATGGCTGGCAATCAGTAACGGCAGCGCCAGCACAGCCCGAATAAATCCGTGCGCGGGCATCGAGAACATGGTCTGCAACAACACAACGCCCAAATACAACAGTAGCGGCGCTACAATCACCAAAAAAACATTGTGTGGCAGGCTGATAAATCCCGCCGTAGCCAGTCCCACCAAATAAAGACAAAATAACGGGGGCACGAAGTTGAGCGTCGAACCGGGCGTGGGGTTGAGCCGGAATTGCTCCGCTCGGCCGCGCCCGTAGGTTCGCAACATTTTCAGGAAAGCGTTCAGCGTCCGGCGCGGGCGGCGGTGCACGAATAATTGCGGGTCATAGACCAAACGATTCCCGTTTTTTTGCAAAGAATCCATCAAGGCATTTTCTTCGTTGGGATACAGAGCCTCGTTGAAACCGCCCAGTTCCAACAACGGCGCGCGCCGCGCCAACAGATTGCACAAGATCAACTCCTTTTCGCCAGCTTCCCGCTTCATGCCGACCGGCGTGTAGCGCGCCCGACTGGGCCCGAAGGCTAACCAACTGCCCAGCACCACTGCAAATATCTGCTCCAGCGGCGGCGCCTCCGCCGGACATAAATTAGGCCCCCCAATCATCACGACCTTGGGATCAAGGAAGGCTTCGACAGCGCGCCGCAAGTTGCCATTTTCTGGCACCGCGTCATCATCCAGAAAATAAATAAATTCACCGTGGGCCGCGCGCAGCGCAACATTGCGTTGAACCGACGGTTGCCGACCACGCGCCACAATGATTTCTAAGCGTTCACTGGGGTAGACGAGTTTCCGCGCAGCGGCGACCGCTTGAATATCCACCATACCAGGCGGCGCAGCGATGATGACAGAAACGATCGGCAATGGATGGCTCACCCCAGCAAATTAAGGTTCGTGCGTCCGACTTCAAAGTTCAAAATCGGGCTGCGACTTGACGGCGGTAAATTATTTTCTGAAAAACTGCCTAGCAAAATTACCGCCGCAGAAAATCTAGCGCCGCGTTCAAGCCCAGTTGCGTTGAAAATGTTTTTGACTTATCCGGCAAAAAATCTATGCTGCGCTTCCGTTTGTGGATGGGGTCATAGCTCAGTTGGTAGAGCGTCTGAATGGCATTCAGAAGGTCAGGAGTTCGACCCTCCTTGGCTCCACCATCCCAAACCCTAGGAAAAGCCCTTGTCACCCTTGCGGGACAAGGGCTTTCTTATTTTACCTTCCAATATTCCCAGCCGGACTTGTCGAGGCTTGTCGAGCCTTGTTCCCAGCTTGCCGTGGAGCTAAATGGAGCTGTTTTTGGAGCTAACAGGAGCTAAACAACTGCGCTAGCATTATCGAGCATTTCGTCTGGCGTTCACTTGCTGGGGGAGGGGCGACTTGGGTGAGTGCAAAATCGGATCAGGGATTCAAGGTGTCGAGCAACCTGTTGGCACCGAAATTAAAATCTCAGTCAGGGCGTTGCCGCAGAGTTGCCGCCACTGCCAACCGAACCTCGCCAAGCCTAACCTGACATTATAGTGCGTTCTCCACTGGCGGGGAACAAAATGTGACCATCGGCAACTTTTCCCAGAGATCAATTTCGTGAACCTATAATCAAGCAGGCCAAGAACCTGAATGATCAGGCGTTCCACACTGCGAAAATTTTTCATGGCCTGGCCGGAAGCTGAACTCGGCCAAACAAAAGTTCAAAACCATGAAACCTAAAAAACGAACTTTCATCAAATATGGCCGACAGCAATGGGAGGTCGACTTCGGGCCAGACGAGGCTGGCGCTCGCCGGCGTCCCTATTTTCCCACGGAAGCGGAGGCCGACGAGGAGATTAAAAAATACCAGAAAAACGAAAAGTTAATGGGTGATTATCTAGCCCGCCTGCCCGCCCCCGAACGGCGCATGGTGGGGGCCGTCCTCTTGGAAATCAAAGCGGGCGGACTTTCTCTCGTCCGCGTCTGGGCGGAATATCAGGCGCACAAAAAGCATTTAGAAACTCACCATAACATCCTTCCCATGGGGTTCGCCAAGGTCGTCGCGGAGTTCAAACGCCGGAAATTGGCGGCGGGGAAAACGGAACGCTACGTCAACAGCACAGCCACTTTTCTATTGAAGTTTGGGCTTGGCCGCGAAAAACAACCCATCCATGAAATCACGGCTGACGAACTGGAAAAATGGCTGGAAACGAAAACGCTCAAGGAAAAATGGAGTCTCTCAACCAAGCGCGCCTACACCCTGACCTTCAGCAATCTTTGGGCGGTAGCGGTCGCAAAAGGCTGGGCCAGTATCAATATCGTCGATCGGCTGGAGCCGATGAAAAAGCCGGGGCAGGTGGTCAAAATCTATTCAAACGAGGACGCACTCCATATCATGGCGGCGGCGCTAGCCGATCCGTTGACCCAAAAGATCATCGCCCCGTTGGCGCTGGGACTATTTGGCTGTATGCGTCCGGAAGAGATTGTTAGTGCCAAAGCGTTGTCCGCCGGGCTGAGCGGAGAAAAATTATTTGGCTGGCACGATATTGATTTGGATAACGGGTTGATCACAGTCCGAGTAGAGATCGCCAAGACCGGCGATCAACGAACCATCCGTCTCCAACCCGCGGCAATTGAGTGGTTGAAATTGGCTAAGCAACTGGAGAATCCCCTGCCCCCGGTCAATGAGCGGCGCCTAGTTGATCAGTGCTGCGAATTGGTTGGCCTGAAGGAATGGATTCGCGACGGTCTGCGCAAGAATTGCTGCACCCATTTGCGGGCGGTTTACAAAAACGACTACGACGTGGTGAAAGACTGTGGTAATTCCATCCGCATCCTGATGAAACACTACGCCGGGTTACATGTGCCGGAAGCCAGCTCGCTTGAATATTGGAAAATCACCCCAGACCGAGTGCGGCAATACCTGCAGTCGACCACTTGGCAAAGGCTCATAGAGAAGACGACGCCCCCTGCTAATTCCACTTCTGAATCGCCTGCAGCACGGTCGGCCAATGAAAGCGCCAAGCCCGTCGGTTGAACCGGATGGCAGGAATTTTACCATGCTTAACCTGAATACATACCCAGTCAGGAGAATACTGAAGCCGTTCGGCCAATTCCTCGACCGTTAGCAACTTTTCCTTTTGTTCACGATGATTACTTTCCTCCATAGGGTTAAGTAATTATAGGGCGCAAAATTTGTTTTGCGCATAAATGTGAAAAATAATAGAAGATTGGTCTTACGTCGATTGTATGGGCGCTGCCATGAAGCGAAGTCAGTCCTTCCACGGATTCACGGTATTGCAGCCGATGAAATGCTTACCATTACGGGTCACCACGGTTAGCTCGTAGCTACGCGCAATCGCCGCGATCAAAGAATCATCATAGGAAATCGGCTGTTTGGCTTGCGCCATCATCACGCCCCATTCAACCGCCGCCGCCTCGTCGAAAGCAAAAATTGCGTCCCGATAATCTTCCGTGATGAATTTGAACGCCGCCTCCAACTCGCGCCGCCCTTTCCTCTGACCCCGGAGTTCGATACCACGCCGCATTTAGGCCAACGTGAGGGTGCTGATGCCAATGGTTACCTAGTGTCGGGCAAACCACGCTTTGACTGGATTGAATCGCCCTGAAGTAATCGCTGACGGCGTTGGTGTCCGCGAGGTATTTCAGAACCGGCATGGGGGCACCTTCGCTTTTTTGACCGGCGTGAAGCTGAACCCATGCGCGGCGAGCGCGTCTAAGTGCGCCGTTAAAACTTTCGCGGAACGCACCACGCGGGGCCGTGTCGGTTCGGGGGCCGGTTTCGATCCGCTACCCCTCGCCTTCGGCCCGACCAGGTAGCGGCTCCCCACCACGGCTTCCCGCATGGTCAGACGGTTTTTACTATCCGCTTTCACATTGGCGCTCATGTGGGACATTTCCCACAGCCGCAGGGGAAGTCAACCGACAAATCTTCAATCCCAGGGAAAATTCTCGTCAAACACAAAGAGGTGTTCGACAAAAAATCAAACCTAACTCAGCCGCAGGCCGACGCCTTCGGAAAACCTCATGATCTCCAAGCCTGTTTCCGGGCGGCGGGCCTGCCGCACACGGTGACCGTCTCACCCGCCCTCGCCGCGCGGTGCGGCTGGATCAACCCGTCCCCGCCTGGCATTGACCGCTATGAAGTCGCGTGGCTGGTGCGTCTGGCGCTCACCGGCCACTGGCCTCATCAGCAGCGGCAAACCGAGCACGGCCAGTTACTCCTGCTCGAATTTAACACCTTCGTCAGCCCGCAGTCCGCCATCACCCTGCCACTCGGGGTGATTGTTGGGCCCGAAAAACTGCACCTCGTGGATCCGCAAGAACTCGATCAAGCCGCCCCCAAGCGCGCCTGTGTCTTGGCCGCCGAAGACGATCTAGATTTGGCCCGCCTGCTCTGCGCCATTTTGGAGCGAGCGGGTTTCAACGTGACGCACGCACCCGATGGCTTGGCCGCCTGGCGACTCGTGCAGCGCCAGCCCTTTGACCTCGTGGTGCTGGACATCGATATGCCCGGCCTGACAGGGATTGAAGTTTGCCAACGGATCAAGGCCACGCCGGCGCTGGCACAACTGCCGGTGGTGTTGTGCTCGGGTCGCGGCGATCTCGCGGAACTAGCCAAGCGAGCCGGGGCCGATGATTTCGTAGCCAAACCCACCGGCTTGCTCCACCTCGCCGAGCGCCTCCAACAATTGCTGGCGGCCCGGCTGCGCCCAAAATCCCCGGACAATAACTGAGCTTTTCGATTCGTCGCCGCGAATCAACTCAGCGCTTCGGCAGGTTGGTCACCTGCCCCGCCTCACCTCCCTGCCGGTCAGCCTGCTTCTGTCAGGCACCGGCAGGACTGCTTTTTTAGAATAACGCCAAACACGATTGTGAATGAATCATCCATCACAATCCCTGGTTCCGTTCGCGGAACCGTATCCCAGTGTGACGGCGGCCGTGGCCGACCTCACCCAACCGCAACTCGACCGCCTGCAGCAACTCGCCCGACGGCGGCTCGAACGCCTGACCCAATCACCGCCCGTGCAACGGCTCTTGAGCCAATGCGAACCGGCGGATTTTATCCATGACGCCATCCTGTTAGTGCTCGTCGGCGAACTCCAAGTCGGCGCCGGTCGCCACGCCCGCCAGCGGCATCTGGCCAGCCCGCCGGCCTTCTTCAACTATCTGCAAGGCGTCATTCAGAGCCGGATCTCGGCTCACCTGAAAAAGCTGCTCCACGAAGGCGAACACCTGTCGACGGAAGATCAGCCCTTGCTCGGGAACCGCACCGTGGTGCAGGACGTGCAACTGAACGAAATCAAGAACGCCCTCACCCACCGGCTGCGCGCAGCCGCCGGGAACAATCCCGCCCTCCAAGCCACGCTGGTGTTGCTGGAGTTGGAGGTCAATGAGGCCGGTGGCCAGCCCTCGCGCAAGCAGCTCCACAAGATGCGGCGGCTGGGCCGCGAAGTGCTCGAGGAACTGGCCGCCGGAGAATCGGTGCACGACCTTCTGCTCGCCTGATCAAGGGGCGAGTGGCAACGGCGGCGGCGACCACCGAATCCGGGTCGCATGCCGCCGGTTCAGCGGGCGGTAACACGAGGGATACAGCCGCGTGTTCACCGCCAGCCTCACTTGATCAAACCCACCCAGATGCTCATCCGTCGGGTCTCGTAACGGCTCTTGAGCAAAGCGGAACTGCAACAGCCCATCGGAGACTAACACTTCCCGGATCATATACGGCAAGTGGGTCCACTGCGGCTGACGCAAGGACCATAGGATGCCGGGCAACGCCTTGAGCCACGGGAGCGGCAGTGATTCTAATCCGGTGGGGATCAACACCGCGCGCGTGCGAAAAAATTCCGTGGCGGCGGCCAGCGCTTTTTTGCGGCCTTTGCGATTAAACAGTTTTAGGGCGGCCTGCCACTGCATTTCCGTGAGCCGCCGCGGATGACCCAACGTTTGTAACTGGCGGTGCAAGCGTTCACTAGTCGCCGAATCTATCAGGGATGGCGGCACGAACACCGGCGGAGCGGGTGTCGGCAGAGCCGGTTCTTCTTCATACCCCGGCACAAACCAGACGGGCTGTTCCCAGCGGGCGTGATTGGGCAAAGCGATATACCCTTGATGCGGCGATAACCGCCCCAAGGTTCCTGGCGGACACGCCAGCCGTTTCTGGAGGAATTTTCGCTCCGGCTCGAATGACAACAGTCCACCCAGATCACGCAGGCCGGGCACGGTCACATACTGATTGATCATACCGAGGTGCATGGCCGCCAGCAGATCCGTCTCTTCCTCCCGCCCGCGCATAAAAATGAGCGAGCCAAAATTGGCGAGCAACGCGCGGCGCTGCCGTTCGCCCAGTTTCTCATCGAGGATGGCCAGCCCCTGCGTGGCCGCACACACAAAGCAGCGACGCGAACGGACGGTCGCCAACGTCTCCACATCTTCGGTCGTCACGAGCAGAGGCAACTCATCGGCGATGATCCCGCACAGTTTGCCAGCCTCCCGGTGTTGTTGAACGGCGTTGGTAAAATCGCGTTTCACGAGTTTAAAAAATGTCCCCGCCAAATCGGGTTCCGTGGTGGCATTGACCGACACCACGCAGATTCCGCCTTGCCCGACCAGTTGCTGGAGCATAAAGGCAGGCCGCCCGTATGGTTCAAAACAGCGGCTGGCACTCAAACTGGAAAAAGGGCGCAACGCATTGACCAGCGTCGCCTGGACACTGCTGCGGGTGCGCGCGTCCAGGTTTTTCCAGAGGTCGACCGTGTCGAGGGTTTGTTGCAGTTTTCGCCCGACGGCGGGCGGACACGTTGTCAGCCAGTGCCGGAGGATGGCCTGATGGTGCGCTACCGGTTCACCCAGCGGGAACCGGAAAAACAGCGCGCTCATCAGGGCCACGGCCGACTCATATTTTACCGGCGTTTCGGCCACGACGAGCAAGGTCAAGGCCGCATCCAGCATGCTTTCGCGCATCTCATTCCAAAACTCATTTTCGCGCCCCATGTTGCGGGTGCCGGCCAGCAAGCGTTTCACCATCGCCTCCACATCGGTCAAGGTCCGCAAGGATTGGAAGAGGTCGAGGTGATGCGTGCCCTGCGGGCCGAGCACGACCAACTCCCGTTGGTGGTGCGCGGCCAACCGAGTCAGGTGCGCCACGGTATCATCCTGCTTGGCGTCAAAGATGAGCAGACTGGTATCCGGGCGCGCAATCAACTGCGCCAGGATTCGGCGCAAGAGCGTGGTCTTGCCACAGCCGGTCGCACCGATGATGACGAGGTGCTGTAACAGCTCCGTTTCGTCCAACCGGACAGTGCGGCCAGCGGGTTCATAAAGGGGCAGCGTGATGATGGGGTCATCCAGATTCATGCCGGGGAATGGGTGAAGGTGGCCACACAACCATCCTGCGGATGCCAGTAGTAGGCTTCCGCCGCCAATTTGCCGCTGTAGCCCATGGAGCTGTGCCACGCATCGGCTGGACACAACGACGGCACGATGCGCACGAGCACGCCCTGCTGATCTTCGACCGGCAGAAACATTTTGTGCCGCTTGATGTGCCAGTGGCCGAGGTGCCATTCGCGGTGCTGGGAGGCCGCCCACGCAGCGGGTTGTTCACTGGCCATCAGCAGCGGCAGGCTCGGATGTTTTTCATTGTTGCCGTGCGTGTAGCCGATCAGGTTCTGGCCGTAGTGAACGTATTTACGCTGCGTGGGCGAATTATCGACACTCACATCTGGGGTGCGGCCAAACCAGGCCGAGAGCACCTCACCCAGATAGAAAACGCGGGCGGTATCGTGGTTGCCGTTGACGCAGGTCACATGCACGGGGGCGACCTGCCGCAAACGTTCGATGGCGCGCACCAGCAGATCGCGTCCGCGGATGAAGCCTTGTTTCCAAGTCAGACCATCATCTTGCGGCGTGCCCGCCGTGGTGGTGCGACCCAACGCGTCGGTGTTAAAGAAATCGTTCCCCGCGATGAAGAGAATTTTTTCCGGCCGACAGCCCGAGGCCTTGGCCAGCAAATCTTCCAGCGCCGCCCAGAACATTTTCTCCGCCGTATCGGGATCGTAGTGTCGCCCGGTTTCCGGGGCCCAACTGATTTTACCCAAGTGCAGATCCATCAGCGACAGTTCCAGCATCCCCTCGCCGCGCGGCGGATAGACTACCGGTTGTCGCACAGGAGCGGCCTGCTGAAACCGTTGCAACATTCCCGTCAGCAAGTCTTCCATTTTTTCCTGGACCAACCGGCGGCGCAGAAAAACTTTGATCTGAAACAGCGGCGACGTGAGGACGCCACCGTCTGGTCCGGCGCTGCCGACTTCCCATTTATTGATGACGTGCCGTTCCACTTCCCAGAGGCGGGTGTCCACTTGGGCGAACACCAGAAACTCTTCGAGGTTGGTGATGCGGTCGCCGCGGTAGCTCATATCCCGATGGTCGTCTTTAACGACATCTTCCAATTTGTTGGGGCCACTGGAGGCCGATGGCGGCACCGAAGCCGTCGACGTTTGACTCATCGCGCCGGCGTAACGCGCCAGCATCAGCCCAGCGATATCCAGTTTGACGTTCAGGGCGCGAGCCATGCGCTGGCTGCCCCAGTTGGGATTTTGCTGCTTGAGCCCAAGAAATTGCTGGTAGAGCGGATCGGTGCGGTGGCCTTCGCGTTCGCCGCGAAACCGTTCTTTTAACCGACGGCCCATCGGCGGGTGAATGCCCAAGCGGGCCGCCAACACTTTCTTCCCCATCTCCGGGTCGGTTCGCAACAGTTCCCGCGCGCGTCCGTAAAGTTCGTCATCCATGCGTTGTCCTTTCGTTGAGGTTTTATGTTTTGCCGTTTCACCTCCTTATAGCTCTCGGGCCGCAGTTTTGTTCCCCGGCTTCGCCCAAAAGTTGGCTCAGATGTCGGAAACAAAAAAACCGGCGAAACATAAAAACGCATGAAAGCACACACACATCTGACCACCCTGCCGTCCGGCGCGTTGCCCGGAATTGAACGGCCGGAAAACCTCAACCCGGCGATTACCAACTTTCTCGCCGCGCGCGAACAACTCCAGCAGCGCGCGCAAGAACTGGCCGCTGAAATGTCTGATATCCAGCAGTTGCTCAACGGGCAATCGCCTGAGGTGTTACCGGTAAAATCGGCACCGCCCCCGCCCCCGCCCAACGAACCACCGCGACGCTCGAACTCGGGTCTCTGTCAGGCGGTCACCGAGTTGATGCTACAACACGGGGCCCTGACGAAAGACCAGATCGTCGCGCACTTACTCGCCAAAAAATTTGAGTTCTTTGGCAAACCGAAACCCGCCCTCGACCCGGTGCTTTACAGCAAAAAATTCCGGCGCGACGGCAAACTCTTCGGATTGGCGGTGGCGTCATGAAAACGAAACGGTCAGCCGCCAAGTCAGCAACTGCCCGCCAGAACGCCCAGAGCGTGGCGGATTGGGCGGACATCTACGAACAGCTCTGCAGCCTCAGCGATCCTACTGCGAACGACGGAACCACGGGCAATCTGAACATCGTCCACTATACCAACGCCGACGGCCATCTGTTGGTCGCTAAGCTGGATGATGAACCAGTGTGCGTGGCGCTGCTGGCCTTGGGTCCGTTGGATGAAGCCGGTCTGCAATCGTATTTGACCAGTCGCGTCGCGGATTTCACCCACGTCGATACGACCGATGACCTGGGCGATGACCTGCCTTGGTGCGCCATCGGCACCCTGCCCGCCGGGGCTTTGCTGGATGAGGCCGAGCATGCCGAGATTCATGAACACCTCGATACGTTGTTGCTGGGTTTGGTGGTGCAGCAGCAGCAAACGGTGAGCAACAACTAATCACCCCCCACGCACGGCTCGCAATCAGCCCGCTGGTTGCGAGCCAACTTTGACCAAATTAGCCCAGCTTTCAGCCCATGATTTACGATCAAAAACTGTTGGCCGAGTGTCAGCGATTTTTTGCCGAACAGGAAAAACATCGGCCGATTTCCTACCCACTCCAGTTGCAGGCCGTGGTCTTGAATGACGGCAGTCAGGGGCAATTGCAGCGGGAACATTTTGATCCCCAAGAATTGAAACGTTACCAAACTCTGGCCCAAGCCGGTGGCGGCGACCTGATCACCGCAGTAGGCACCCTCACTGGTCGGGTCACTCATGGTCTCGGCTGGATTCGGGTCGAGTTATCCCACGCGGGTGAGCTCATCGGCTTGGCTGGTCTCGTCTGGGCGGCTTCCGGCTGGCCTGATTATTTTCAGCGGTTTCGCTACGAGTGCCAACGCTCGTTTCGACTCACCAATCGGCTGCCGCCGACGGCGCCACCCGCCGTGCCCTGGGTAGCTGCCATGCTGGCTCCGCACCTAAATATCCCACCAGCGCCGTTGCTCATCTTGTTATGGAAGCTGGCTATCGGTGCCATGGATCTGGTGGTTCAACGTCGGGGGCAAAAAGCTGGCGAAACAAATTCATTATGAAATACCTGACCTCACTATTCGCGGAAACTTTTAATGTGCCTTATCTGATCCAGTATCTGCTCGTGGTCTGGTTGCCACTCTATCTGGTGGCCGTGCTCGTCGAGGCGTTGATTCTGGAGCCGCTCTGGTCGCTGCGTTTCTTCCGGCTGTGCCGATTTACTGGTCTGGCGAATGCCTGGTCGATGCTCGCCAGTCTATCCGTCAAGGCCGCGTTCTTCGCCGCAGGGGTCACCAACGACCAAGCTGACTTTTACCGGTCAGTTTTCAAATTCCTGTGTCTGTTTAGTGTGGGTCTGCTGGCGGAAGTCGCCTGCGCCTGCTGCTGGTTGCACCGGCATAACCCTAACCTCTCCCCACGGCGCCTCTGGTGGGGTCTTTTGCTCGCGAAGTTGGTGAGTTACCTCGTGCTCTGGGCGATGCTCAATTTACTTTTCCAAAGTTTGCCCACCTCAGAACGCACTCCGCCACGGTATGACTTTATTCCCAAGTCAGCTCACTAAGCCCCATCGGCAAATCGGAGGTGGCGTTGAGCCGATTTAGAAAATTACAAGCCCGCATCGCCGACTTGCTCCTCAAAAAAACGGAACCAGCGTGGTGACATCGTCATCGCTAATGCGGGTGACTTCTCGGTCTGCCGCGTCTCCCGATTCCTCTCGGAATTTCAGCACGCCATTCAGCCGTCCGATTCTTCGCGCCTTTTATTCATCAGCCTCAACGACGCCTCCGTTCCCGACAATTACAGTAACAGCGCCAATTTTTTAGCCGTTCACCAATCCTACGTTTACAACGCTGGCCACATCATGCACACGCCCGTCTAGCCCAAAAAATCGCGGACGAATATCACGAAGCCGTTAAGAATATTGACCTCTTGATCTGCGGCAGACAGCCGTGGCCCCGCCATCCGAATTCGTCGGCGACATCTGCCTTTCGCCGATCTTGCGGTTGGGCGATGCCGCCATGTTGGGCAACCCGCTCTCCAAACAGGTGGCCATGGTGTTGAAGCCCCAGCCGAATTACACGACGCTGCACAAACTCGCCGAGGAAGATAAAACCATCTACATCGCCACCGGCTTTGAACATGACGACATTTGCCGCGACCAGAAGAATATCCCGCGTTTCATCCATTCCAAACTCACTATCACCCGCGCCATCCTCTTTCTCGTCCGCTCGCCAAAACGTGCGTGCTCGGCGAGGCCCTCGCCAATGACTTGATCAAGCCTGACCTGATTTGAAAATTAGAATTTTTTCTGCGCAGTGTTCTCGCCGCCGTGCATCCTCCCTCCTACGTGGGCGTTATGAGCATGTCAGCAGTTGCAGCAGCGATTCGTTGCTGATGTGTTTTAACCTTCTGGTTGATAAACAAATCAGTGAAAACCCGCCGAATCGCAACCGAAAAAATTTACGAACTTGATTTTTTATTCACAAAATTCGGTGGAAAAGTTTTCCGGCTTTTTTATGACTAGGACAGCCATTGTCCTATCTCCTTTGATAATAATCGCGCTTTTTTTTCACTCGGCCGGTTTTGCAAATTTTTTCAGTGCAGTTTTCACGTGTGGGGGCATTATGCTTTTGTTCTTGGCTGACCAGTGAGATTTGGGCATGGCAACAAGCATGGGTGACACACAAAAAACAGTTTTCTGGGCAAAGACAATCTCGGGCAAACTGTAAACGGCGGCTGAAAAGTGCGGCGGGGTCATGTGT